>CAZFPH010000014.1:0-14878 GCA_964520955.1 uncultured Lachnospiraceae bacterium | reverse complement strand
GGGTGGTGACGCAGTGAGCTTGATGACAATTCACAAATCTAAGGGTATGGAATTTAAGGCGGTATTTGTGGTGAATACGGCAAATGCGTTCAATTTTCAATCTTGTTATGGCAACATTTTGTTCAATAAATCGCTCGGTGCAGGTATGGATTATTATGACTTATCTTCACGAACTCAGTGTTCAACAATACCAATTTCCGCTATTAGGATAACTGAAAAACGAAAGCTTGTTGAAGAGCAACAAAGAGTTTTGTATGTTGCATTAACTCGTGCGATAAACAAAATGTATATTGTTTGTTCTAAACCAAAAAGCGAACTATTTGAAAAGTTCCCAGAGAGACCAAAGGCTTTTATCAATTGGTTTGAGCCTATGATTTCAAAGTTTATGTTTGGAAACGGCGAAGATGGTGTCGTTTTTGAAAAGTATGAAATGGCAGAACTTTTAGCTGTTCCAGAAATCACAAAACAACAACTGCTGTTAACAAAACAGGAATGTGATGAAAACTGGTTTAGTTATGCATACCAAGAAAGTACAAAAATGCCACAAAAAACCTCGGTTTCAAAGGTTTTAAAAGTTCCACAAAAATCAAGCGAAATGTTTGATGAGGAAGAGTTTGAGTTTGGTGCAATCTCGTCAGCTGATAGAGGGACTGCACATCACAAAGTATTGCAGTTTATTGATTTTGTAAGCGGTGAAGAGTTTGAAAAACAAATCGAAAAAATAAAAGCCGAAAAAATAACAGAAAAAGAAGCAAAACTTGTGGACAACTCAGTGATTTTGCAAGTGCTGAGTGAGCCATTTTTTAAAAGTCTTTCAAAAGACGACGTAATAATAAAAGAACGTGAGTTTTTTGCTTATGTTAAAGCTAGCGAGATTATGGAAGGCACTGCATCAAATGATAATATTTTAATTCAAGGTGTTATTGATTTGCTTGTTATAAAAGGCGATAATATGTTTGTTTTGGATTATAAAACGGGCAATTTAACAACGGAAAAAATAGAAAAATACAGCTACCAACTTGGTGTTTATGCAAAAGTCGCAGAAAGAATTTTCAAAAAGAAACTCTGCGGAAAATATTTGTGCTTAATCGATTTGAAAAAATTCTTAGAAATTTAGAATTTAATGATTAATTTTGTTTGAGTATTTTGGAGTAATTGTGCTACAATTATGGAGTATAAATGTGGGAGGTTTTGCCTGTGCTTTATGATTATATTTTAACAGCTTACAAAGTGCTCGCAGGGTTGATTACTACAAAGAGATTGATGCTAATTGCTCTTGGTGCTCTTGCTATCTACATTGTGTGGATTTGCATTGCATTATTTTTTAGTTTTCAAAGAAAGTTTAGTGTTAATTGCACAAAACTTTATAACTACATAAGGGGTAATAATTTAACTCCTGATAACTTGAAAGTGATTGACTTTAGAATCGAAAAGATTTCTAATGGCTTTTACTATGGTTGGAAAAAGTTTAAATCTTCAACAAACCAGAAACCTTCTAATTTTATCACAAGACGTGAAGCTTTAGATGTTGAGGTTTCTGGAGGTGTGCTCAATCAAGGCAAAACATTTATGAGAACATATATTGTTTTTGTGACAGCAATTTTGTTTATTTTTAACCTTGCATATCTAGGTAGCGACTCAGCAATCACTTGCTTTGTAATTGCTGAAACACTTGTTCTTCCATTTATGTTCTATTTTGTAATGAAATTATTCTATTTCTTGTACACATCAATCAAGCAACAAATGTACAAGCAAGATGTTCAATGTTATTATGATTTAATTGCTCTTTTAGATGAAACTTTTGGTTCAAATGAAGCAGTTAAAGTTAAGACTGAGGCTGAACCTGTTGTTGATGAAGAGGGTGCAGTTGTAACAGAAAATGGCGAGGTTGCTTTGGAAGAAAATGAAGAAGATTTAGCCGAACCAGAAAAAGAAGTTAATCCACTTGATGATTACGATATTTTCAAAAAGAAAAATATTGATGTCGAAAAACTTATGAATGAGGAAAACGGCATTTCAGGCACAACGCTTCCATACATTAACGTTGATAGCGATTATGTTATAAAAGACGAAGGTCACAAATCAAATAAATCAGTAACTGAAAATGATAATGGCAGTTCGGTTCTTGGCGGAATGATGCAAGATATGTCTAGCATAAAAAAGAGCAACAATTTTATTGATGTTGATAAAGAGGTTGCTGAAATTGATAACGATAAAGTTGCTGAAATAAAAGCACAAGAACAGCCAGAAACACCAAAGGAAGAAGACCCTTTTAGTTTATTTGAAAAATTTGCAGTTAATACTGAGTCAGAGCCTGCCCCAGCAGTTGAAGAACTTAAGGAAGAGGTAAAAGAAGAAAGCAAGGAAGAAAAAAAGTTTGAAGAAATAATAGAAAACCCAATTCCTGAAGCTAAAGAAAATTCAGACGAACTTTCTGAAAGTGAAGAACAACAAATTGCAACAGTTGTTAGCAATTTTAAGTCTAAAAGGTCAAAACTTGCAAATGGAGGGGTTGTTATTGAAAGAAATGAACCAATTGCAAGACGTGAAAGGCCTGCTATTCAGGAAGAACCAGAGGTGATTGTTCCTGAACCAATCGAGCCTATTATCGACGAAAATAGTTTTTATGAAAATCCTCAGCCACGTGAAGTTCAACAACTTGATGTTGCTGATGATGCTGACAGTGTGTTAAATTCATTAAAAACAACAACGGGTGGCTATGAATCATTCCAGAATTTTGGAGGAAATGCTGGGGTTTATCAAAACCCTGCTTATGCTCAAAATTATCCTGGATACAATGCTGGATATGTTCCACCAATAAATCAACAAAACTACAATCAATTTAACACCATTCAACAAAATGGCTATGGTATGTACCAAAATCCTGCATATCCTCAAAATAATTTTAATCAGATGGAACAAAATAACTATGCACAAGACTTTAATAATTATGAATCAGAAGAAGAATTTGAGGAAACTATGGAAGAGGTGAAAGAACCTGCAAAAAAGAAGAAGGTACTTTCAAAAGAAGAAGAGCCAAGACCAAGAGGTTTAAAGAAAAAGGAAGAAAAAGCTATGGAAACAGTTCAAGTGACAAAAACACGTGGTAGACCTAAAAAAGCCGAAGTGTCTGAAACAATGACAATCAAAAATGACAAAGAGTTTGATGAAGTTTTAGCTCGTGCAGAAAAACTTATGAGAAAGAGCGATGAGGGATTATCTCAAAGTCAATCAAAGAGAATTGAGAAAGAACTCAAAATGCTTATGGACGCTATGAATAGATATAAGGAGAGCAAATAATGAAAAAGAAAAAAATTGAAATCACAAAATCAACACAAATTGGTGAGGTTTTGTCACTTAATCCAAACGTTAAAGAGGTTTTAATGGGATTTGGTTTGCACTGCTTTGGCTGTCCAATGAGTCAAATGGAAACACTTGAGGAAGCTGCTGCAGTTCACGGTGTTGACACAGACCTTATGATTGAAAAAATTAATGAATTTTTAAACAAATAAAAAAAACCACCATTTGGTGGTTTTTTTATTGACGATTTTATTGAGATTAGTAAATCTTATTTTTTTGCATTAGAAAAGTAAGTAGTGTAAATAATTATTTTTATGTATAATTTTTTTTAAATAAAAAGGCTATAGAATTTCATAGCCTTTTGTTATTGACTTAATTTTTTAGCAACATAGTCTTTTACTAGGGAAGCGTCAGCCTTGCCCTTAGTTTGCTTCATAACCGCACCAACGATAAAGTTTGTAATCTTGTCTGGCTCAGCCTTGTATTGGTCTGCAAGGTCTGGTTTTTCGTTCAAAACAGCGTCTACAATGTTATAGATAGCACTTGAATCGATTACCTCAATAAGTTTTTCACGTTCAGCGATTGCAAGAGGATTTTCTTTGGTTTCAATGACTTTTAAAAGAAGTTCTTTTGAAACGTTTCTTGAAATCTTCTTTTCGTCTAAAAGCTTGATAATAGCACATAGATAAGGTTCGCTGATAATGTCGTTAAGTGTTTTGTAAGTTGCTTCTTTTAATAGTTTAAGCAGGTCAGTCATAATCCAGTTAGAGATTGTTTTTGGTTGTTTGTAGAGCTTGTAGCAATTTTCAAAGTAGTCAGAAATAAATTTTTCAGAAATTAAAATATTTGCGTCGTATTCAGGTAATCCAAACTCTTTGGTGTATTTTTCAAAACGTTTGCTTGGGGTTTCAGGTAATGAGTCCTTGATTTTTTGGATTTCGTCGCCAGAAACTAGCACACTGATAATATCAGGCTCTGGCATATAGCGATAATCCTTGCTTTCTTCCTTGGTTCTCATTGCAAACGACAAACCCTTAACGTCGTCCCATTTTCTGGTTTCTTGAATGATTTTTCCGCCTTTTTCCAAGGTTTCAATTTGTCTGTTTGCTTCGTATTCAATGGCTCTGTGAACAGATTTGAAACTGTTAAGGTTTTTCATTTCAACTTTTGTTCCAAACCACTTATCAGTCTTCTTTTTTACTGAGAGGTTAACGTCGCAACGCATTCCGCCTTGTTCCATTCTGCAATCAGAAACGCCTGCAAAAATCAATGTTTGACGGAGTTTTGTTAAAAATTCAACGGCTTCTTCGGCAGATGAAAGGTCAACTTCTGTGACGTGCTCAATAAGTGGCACGCCACCACGGTTATAGTCAATATATGTTTGGTCGGTGAGCTCATCGTGAACGAGTTTTCCAGCGTCCTCTTCAAGGTGAATGTGGTTAAATCTTATAAACTTTCCGTTTGACAATGTTATGCCACCGCCAATGCAAACAGGGTTTTCATTTTGGCTGATTTGGTAAGCCTTTGGAAGGTCTGGGTAAAAGTAATGTTTTCTGTCAAAATTGATTTTTGGTGAAATGTCTGAGCCGAGAGATAAACCAGCTTTTATTGCACCAACAAGTGCCTCTTTGTTTAGAACTGGAAGTGAACCAGGGAGTCCGATGCAAACGGGGCAAACATTACTGTTTGGAGTGTTTCCGAACTCATTTTTACAGCTACAGAAAACTTTGGTTTTGGTCTTTAACTCTGCGTGAATTTCAAGACCAATGTTTATTTCGTACTCTGATTTCATAGGTTAACCTCCTTTGTAGATTTTTCAATAAAGTTTGCAATAGACAAAAGTTTTTGCTCGTCAAAATGTTTTCCAATAATTTGAAGACCAAGTGGCAATCCGTTTTCTCCTTTAGCAAAAGGAACGCTTATTGATGGGGTTTCGGTAAGATTTGAGAAAATTGTGAACATATCTTCAGCGTACATAGAAATTGGATCTTTAGATTTTTCACCAATTTTAAATGCTTCACCAAATGTTGTTGGCATAATGAGAGCATCAACATAATTTAGGGCGTCTGTTGCTTCTTTTTTAATCAAATCCTTAATCCTTTTTGCCTTTTTGTAATATGCGTCAAAGTATCCGCTAGAAAGCACGAAGTTTCCAGTCATAATACGACGTTTTACTTCTTCGCCAAAGTATTCAGTTCTGCTTCTAGTGAGAATTTCGTTAACTTTGTAGGTGTCTGGGTTTGCTTTTGTGTACTTAATGCCATCAAATCTGCCGAGATTGCTAGAAGCTTCAGCAGGTGCTAAAACGTAGTAAACTGGAAGGCTCAGCTCGTAGTGAGGGATAGAAACTTCACGAATAATTGCACCTTTGTCTGTTAAAAGTTTGAATAAAGCGTTATATTTTGCTTCATACTTTGTCTTTTTGATAAGGTTCATTATCTCTTTAGGAATACCTAGTGCTTTGCCTTTGATATCTTCGCCAAGAAGGGCAGTGAAGTCCACATTTTGATTGGCTTTTTGTTTGTTTGATGTTGAATCTTTGCTGTCTGCCCCAGCAATAACATTTAATAATATGGCTGAATCTTCAACAGTTTTTGCAATTGGTCCAATTTGGTCAAGGCTACTTGCAAATGCAACTAGTCCGTATCTCGAAACCCTGCCGTAAGTAGGCTTTAGTCCAACAACGCCGTTAAATGATGCGGGCTGACGAATTGAACCACCTGTGTCAGTACCAAGAGTGATAGCAGAAAGTCCAAGAGCCATAGCAGTTGCACTACCACCAGACGAGCCACCTGGAACTCTTGTTTTGTCGAGAGCATTTTTAGTGATGCCATAAGCACTGTTTTCTGTCGAGCCCCCCATAGCAAACTCGTCCATATTGGTTCTTCCAATAATAACAGCTCCGCTGTCTACAAGTTTTTGGATAACTGTTGCTGAGTATGGTGAAACATAGCCTTCCAAAAATTTAGACGCACAGGTGAGTTTGTGACCTTTGTAGCTAATGTTGTCTTTTATTAAAATAGGAACGCCGTGAAGAATTGGCAAAGTGACGTTTTGTCTGGATAACTCATCTTTTTGTTTTGCAATTTCTAATGAGTCGTCAAAAACTTCAAGAACTGCGTTGTAGTCAGCGGTTTCCTTAATTTTGTCAATATAAAACTTTGTAAGCTCGTAAGAACTAAGTTTTTTTGATTGAATGAGTTTAATTATCTCACTCATTGAAAGTGTTGAGTAATCCATTAATCCACCACCTTTGCAACAGCGTAATAACCATCAGATTTTTTAGGAGCGTTTGAGAGTGCTTCTTCCTGAGTGAGACCAATTTCTGGCTCGTCATCTCTGAGGTTATCGATTGTTACACATTTTTCAGGGAGCTCCTCAAGCTGAAGACTGCAACTTTCAATCTCATTAATAAATGATACGATTTGGTTAAGGTCCTTTTTCATTTTTTGTTTTGCCTCTGCACTAAATTCAAGTTCAGATAGCTCTTCTAAATGATTTAATTGTTCATCTGAAATTTCTGCCATAATATCTCCTTTTTACTAAAAATGGACACCTCTTGTTTAAGGTGTCCACTTTTTTAGTAAGCAAAAACAAGAGCGATTATTGTCTCTAAAATAAATTATTATTATTGTTATTATTGCTTACAAAATATTTCATAGTCACATTATATTATATTAAGAATTTATTGTCAACCAGTAATTGGGGAGGGGATAGGGTAATTTTGCGAAAAAATAAAAAACCTAGCAATTGCTAGGTTATGATGATTCTTAGTTAATAGAATCTTTGAAGCTCTTACCAAACTTGAGTGCTGGAACGTTGCAAGCTGGAACTGTGATTGTTTCACCTTTCTTTTGTGGGTTTGGTCTGATGCTTTCTTTTTTGTGTTTAGCAACGAATGTACCAAAACCTACAAGTGTGATTTTGTCATCAGCTTTCATAGCTTCGTTAACTGTTTCAACAAATGCATCATAAAAAGCGGTTGCATCTTTGATTGTTGAGTCTGTTTTGTCTGCGATAGTTCTTAAAAATTCATTTTTATTCATAAGTAATTTTCCTCCTAATTTTGCTTTTTTAAAGCTTACTTATTAGTTCAACTATAGCATAATTAAAAATTTTGTCAAAACAAATTTCGACTTTTTTAAAAATTTTTTATAAAATATACCAAATTTTCGAGATTTATGGCTATTTTTAGTAATAATTTAATCACTAAAGGGTTTTTATCACAAATTTTGCTTTGTTCATACAATGAATTATTGGAGGTGGAATTATCAAAAGTTTAGACTATGTTTTAAAAGATAAGCGAACCACTTTTATCGATAAAAAGGCTATGATTGGGAAAAATGTTATAATTTATGAAAATAACAGGATTGAGGGCATGTGCGTTATTGAAGATAATGTTACAATTTTTCCCAATTGTTTTATATCAAGTTCGTTTATTGGAAAGGGAACAAAAATATATTCTTCGGTTATAGATAAATCTAATATTGATGTGTGCTGTTCAATTGGTCCGTTTTCTCATTTAAAGGTTAGCAAGATTGCTCCGCACACAAAGGTAGGTGCGTTTTCTGAACTAAAGAATTGCGAGTTAGACAAAAAACAGGTTATACCAGCGGGAACTATTATGAAAAATAATGAAATACTGAGGTAAAATCTAATTTTAGACAATAAAAAAGGCGGGTAATCTGTCTTTTTTTATTGAAATCCTAAAAATAAAGTGCTAATATAATGCTATGTTATCACAAGGAGGAAAAATGTATGATAGACATAAACATAGTTCGTAATAATCCTGAACTAGTAAGAGAAAACATCAAAAAGAAATTCCAAGACGCAAAACTCCCTCTTGTTGATGAGGTTATTAGTCTTGATAAGGAGAATCGTTCCTTAAAGCAAGAAGGCGATGACCTTAGAGCTTCACGTAACAAACTTTCTTCTGAAGTTGGAAAACTTATGAAAGAGGGCAAAAAAGATGAAGCTGAATTAGTTAAAGCACAAGTAAAAGCAAATGCTGAAAGACTTGTGGAAATCGAAGCAAAACAAGCAGAAATTGATGAAGAAATAAAAAAGAGAATGATGGTTATTCCAAACATCATTGATGATAGTGTTCCAATCGGCGAAGACGACAGCAAAAATGTTGAAGTTCAAAGATTTGGCGAGGCTACAGTTCCAGCATTTGAAATTCCATATAATGCTGATATATTAGAGGGTATTGGTGGACTTGACAAAGCTGCTGCAGGCAGAACATCTGGCAATGGTTTCTATTATTTGCTTGGTGATGCTGCAAGGCTTCATGAAGCAATGATTGCTTATGGTAGAGATTATATGATTGAAAAAGGTTTCACTTATGCAATCCCACCATTTATGATTAGAAGTGATGTTGTTACAGGCGTTATGAGTTTTGCTGAAATGGACGCAATGATGTATAAAATTGAAAATGAAGATTTGTACCTTATTGGAACGAGCGAACACTCAATGATTGGAAGATATAAAGACCAAATGCTTAAAGAAGTTGAACTTCCACAAACAATGACATCTTACTCACCTTGTTTTAGAAAGGAAACCGGTGCTCACGGCATTGAAGAAAGGGGAATATATAGAGTTCACCAATTTGAAAAGCAAGAAATGATTGTTATTTCAAAGCCAGAGGAATCAATGGAATGGTACAACAAAATGTGGCAGTACACAGTTGAAATCTTCAGAAATATGAACATACCAGTTCGTCAACTTGATTGTTGTTCAGGGGACCTTGCAGACCTCAAGGTTAAGTCTTGTGACATTGAAGCTTGGAGTCCAAGACAACAAAAGTACTTTGAAGTTGCTTCTTGTTCAAACCTCGGTGACGCTCAATCTAGAAGACTTGGTATTCGTGTTAAAGGTGAAAATGGAAACTACTATCCACACACCTTAAATAACACTGTTGTTGCAAGCCCTCGTGGACTTATTGCACTCTTAGAAAATAACTACAACGAAGATGGCTCAATCACAGTTCCTGAAGTGCTTAGACCATATATGGGTGGTAAAGCTAAGATTGAAAAAGTAAAATAATAAAAAAGAATGGAATTTTCCATTCTTTTTTCGTATTTATTTTTCATTGTATGTTCTGCTTTCGCCAATAATTTCAATACCGTAAATAAGCCATTTAAAATCGTTTGTGTCACCATTTTCATCGCATACTATTCCATAAACTGAGTTATTTATATCAAATGTGAGAGTTGAACTGGTTGCTGTTGCAACAGTTCTGTTAACCTCAACTTTGCAAAGTGTTGAATTGTCTTTTTGTGGGAAGAACGAGCATTGAGCGGTTATTGTGTTATCCTCTGTGCTGGTGTTGATTTCTTCTTCTTTGACCACATTTGTAAGTGACACATTAATAATCATTTCTGTACTAGTAGATTCGCTTGTGTAAACATAGAAATAAATGCTTTCAATGTACATTTTGTATAGCCATTCAGACTTTGCCGTTGCAACAAGTGAAACGTACTTATCTGCATAATCTATATTTGGTTTGCTGTCAGCAAGTGCTGATGTTGGTATAGTTTTTGTGCCAGACTTATCATAAAGTGTGCAAGTTATAGTGCTAGCATAATATGCTGAAAAGTCTTGCGGTTTTAAGTTTGATTTGCTACAACCGCAGAAAAGCATAACGGGTAGTAGAATAATAGCAAATACTGATTTTTTTAATCCTTTCATAATTTTATCCTTACTGTAGTTGTTCCTTTAATTTTAACCATAGAGCCTGCCAAATATTTGAGCCATATGGCACTTGAATTTCAACCTTTCCGCTGATTGTGTCAGTGCTAACTGTGCCAAAATATCTGCTATCCTCTGAATTGTTTCGGTTATCACCCATAACAAAGTATTCGTTTTCTGGAATTTCCATTGTGTATGAAGTGTAGTTATCATTTGTGCTTTTTGCAAGCTCTGTGAAGATTTTGCTATAAGTTTCGTAGTAAAACCTGCCTGTTAGATATTCAGAGTATGTGAACTTCATATCTTCTTTTAGGTAGCTGTCTTGCAGTGCTATTTGGTTTCCGCTACTATTTTTTACAATAACGTCGTAATAGTAATAGCCATCTGTTATATCCGTAACAAAAAATGTTATAAAGTCGCCAGGGCAGGCAATAACTCTTTTTATCAGGTAACTTACTTTTTTGGTAGGGTCAGAACTTACCACATATTTATCATTATCGTTTGAGATAATTACAATATCATCGTTTGTGTAACGGTCTTGTTTTCGGTAATAGACAATATCGCAATGGTCTTCGTCAGAATCGCTCAAAACAGAGGCGTTAATTGTTGGTTGCATACTTTTTCCAACCACTTTAATTGGCGACATAAATACTTGAAAAAAGTATAAACTAACCAAAAATACGATACTGAAAACAAGCAGAAAACTATATAGGCTACCTTCTATAAAAAACTTATTTTTCTTTTTTGGGGTAGGTGATGCTAGTGTTTTTTCAGTTGCAGATTGTTCTATTGTTCTATCAGTTAGCTCTTGCGATTCTTCTGGAGTGGTTTTTTCTTCGTAAATTTCTCCCATATTTAGTATTTTATACCATTTGACCGCTTTAATCAATAATTTTTTCGAATTTAAAATATGTATTGTTTAAAATTTTATTTTAATTATGGAAATTTGTGTAGAAAAAACATATCTTTTGTGTTATAATCGTCGTATGAAGAAATTATTTTATGCGACCTTTGAAAAGGGTTATGAAGAAATTGTAAAAAAGATAATAAAGAAAACAGACGGAAATTCTCAGATAAAAAAGCTTTATGGTGATAGCGTATTATTTTTTGCTGATGAAAAATTGTGCCATAAAGAACTTTGTTTCAAGTCACTTTATGTTGTTATTCACAACAGCCAAAAAGAGGGAACTGGTGCAATTAACTACGAAATGAAAAACCTGCTCGAAAAGAAGGATTTGAAAGTAGTTCTTCCGAGAGAGGCTGACACATTTAAGTTTATTATCACCAAGGAAAACGAAAGGACTTTGGTTGATGGAAACCTTAAAAAGGCTGTTGAAACAATGCTAAGACGTGTTACAAAGAAAACTCTTAGCTATATGGCAGGAAAGGTAGAACTTGTACTTCTTGCAAAATCTGATGGCACAAACCTTTTTATGAGAAAAGTTTATAGCGTTGTACCGCACGATAACTTTGCACTTGGCTTAGATGAACTTTATATGCTTGGATTTCTGTCTGAACCATCACAAGGCGAGGTTGTTTTAGACCCATTTGCAGGAAATGGCGAAATATGTTACGCTAGGTCAAAGTATTTCAAAAAATCAAACGTTATTGCAAATGATGAAGACGAGGAAAATGTTAAGCAGATTAAAAAAGTTTCAAAATCTTTAAAAGAAAATTCATTTTCAGTTTTAAATTATGAATTTTTGTCAGAAAATTTTCCAATTAAGCACATAAATAAAATTATCACAAATCTTACTGGAGTAAGCTATGATAGTGGAATTGTTAGTGGATTTTTTGATAAAGCTTACGACTTAAAAGTTGGGCTAGTGGTTGCTCTCTGCCCAAAAGGATTTGACCATGCAAGGTATTTCAAAGATAAGTACATAGTTGAAGCAGAGATTCAAACAAAATCTAGTATTGTTTACAAATTAAAAATAAGGGGTTAACCCTTATTTTTTTGTTGCATTTCTTCGTACTCTTCCATACGTTTTTTGTGTTTTTCTTGATGCTCCTTGAGTTCCTGATATTTATTATAGAGCTTTTTTGATTCGTGATTAATTATAATTAAACCAATCAAAAGCGATAGTATAATTGCAACTAGTCCAATGTACGCAAATCTTAAAAAGATAAACGGAATGCAGATTATGACGCAAATGACAGAACATTTCAAAAGAACATCGCTTGCAAAAAGGTGAATTTGTTTCCATAAAAATTCGGTTTCCTTGGTGTATTTAGTTCTTATTCCAAGGATTGAATTATATTTTACACGCTTTATTTTTGCAGACATAACAAGTGCCGACATTGCAATAGGAAGCAAGATTGAAACAGCTAGCGGAATTTCTGAAACTTGACCCACTGCAAGGTTTGTGCCTGCAGAAAAATAACTGAATGCTAGCATATTTTCGTAAAGTAAAATCGTAAAAATGAATTTGCAAATAAAACTTGCTGTTGGGTTTTTGCAGAAAATTAAGTGAACAAATGCTACAATAACTGGCGAGATTACATTAATTATTAAAAACCATTTTGAGCAGAGTAGTACGATTTCCTCATTTAAGTTTACGGCTAGGGGAACAAGTTCTGGAACACATAAAATTGTAAGAAGTAGGCAGACAACAAAGTTCAAAAAGCCTAAACATAGAATAAATATATTGTTTTTTATCATAATGTTACAATAAATGCTAAAAAATAAATTGTCAACAGAATTTGTTTGTTATAAAATAAATTGTGATAAAACTAGAATGTTTACGGCAGGTGGATTATGGAAATTAAACCAAAATGCAGTGTTGTTCTCATTGCATATAACGCTGAAAAATATATTAAAGACGCCATCGATTCGGTTTTAAGGCAAACCTTGAAAGAGTTTGAGCTTATTATTGTTAATGACTGCTCAACAGATTCAACTGAAGAGATTATAAAATCTTATAAAGACGAGAGGATTAGATACTTTAAAAACAAACAGAATTTAAAGATATCAAAAACCCGTAATTTTGGCGTGAGTCAGGCTCAGACTGACTATGTTGCTTTTATGGACTCTGACGATGTTTGGCTTGACACAAAACTCGAAAGGCAACTTTCTTTTATGCAGGAAAAGGGTGCTAAGATTTGTTATTCAGGCTACGGCTTTATTTCAGATGACGGCACACTTCAAAACAAGGTTTTTAATGTTCCATCATCTGTTAACTTTAAAAGGCTATTAAAACAGAATGTTATCACGCCATCAGCTTCAATGTTTTCTAAGGATTTGCTTATTAAATATCCATTTTACGCAGAAAAAGTGCACGAGGACTTTGTTGCATTTTTGCAAATGCTTAAAAATGAAAACATATTAGCTTATGGAATTAATGACCCACTCATATATTACAGGCTCACAAACAATAGTAAATCTAGAAACAAAATCAAGGCGTTTGTTATGACGCTCAAGTCTTATAAAGAGGTGGGGCTTAATATTTTCCAAAGAATATACAACTTGCCATTCTATGTTATTAATGGCTTAAAAAAGTACAGAGGAATAAAGAATGCAAAAAATCCAGGATACATTAAAAAAACAGTGTAGCACTTTTGCTGGAAGTATAAAAAATTTATGGGCAAGCAAAATCTTTAAAATATACCTTGCAACTTTAGTGGTGGCGGTTTTCGCATTGTTTTTTGAGGAAGCATCAATTGTTTTGTGTGCTTTTATTGCAGTGCTTGCTTGTTTGCTTTCAGTTAGCGATATTTTTGGAATTGTTTTGTTTTTCTATCCATTCTTTTCGATATTTGTGTTTAAGGGGATAAACCTCTATTTTGTGCTGTATGCCGTGGTTATTGCGGTTTTGGCTGTTAGATACTTTATTGAAGTTTTGCAGAAAAAACAAACAATAGATTGGCTTTTTGTTGGACTTGTTGTGGCGTATTTAATCTATATAATTTTGCCAATTAGAAAAAATACTGCTGGAGAAATTACAAATGGCTGTGACTTTACTTATTTTGCAAGTGCATTAGCATTTTTTGTTGGGCTATATATTGTCTACAAGCAAAAGGAAAAGATTAACTTTTTGAAATGTTTCCATCTTTTTGTTATTGGATTTTTGATTGCAGGACTGCTTGGCTGGTTTGTTTATATTAGTCCAAGATTAAAGTCAGCGATGACGTTAATGGACTATATTGGTATTGATTTAATAAGATACAATGGTTTGTTTGGCGTTCCAAACACGCTAGCAATTGTTGGGTTAATGATCTCAGCAGTTCTGTTTTATTTGCAGTATAAGGACAAAATTGGAAAAATTGCTTATTTATATCAAACGCTTGTGTTTGCACTTTGCTACATAACACTTGCAAGGTCTTATCTCTATGCATTTTTTGGAGGTCTTGCATTATTTGTTATTGCAACAGTAATCAAAGAAAAAAAGAATTCTTGGAAGATAGTATTGCCAGAAATTGCAGGGGTTGTTTTTGTAATGTTAGTGCTTTTTATGTACACAAAAGAGCACTTTGGCAGGCTTTCTGCAGACGACCTTGTTAATGGGTATAATAATTCTGTTGACTCGGATAATTTAAGTCAAATTGATGACCCTGGAAGGGGCGGACTTATAAAAATTTACCTAAAAGACTTTTTGTCTAGTGAACTTGTTATGTTGTTCGGAAGGGGGCTCGGTGCACCTTGGATTGGTGGGACAAGAGAGCTTTCTAGCCACAATACATACTTGCAAGCATTTTGGAACACAGGCATAATTGGAGTGATTTTATTTATCGCTATAATGCTTGTAATAATCAAAAAATATTCCGCATTAAATTGGAAAATGCTTATAAAATCAACATTTGCAGATTTTGGGAATTACATATTATTGCTTCCAATTTTGGCAATGATGTTTATTGAAAATTTGTTTATGAATATGCAAATGATTATTGC
>CAZFPH010000013.1:9228-15085 GCA_964520955.1 uncultured Lachnospiraceae bacterium | reverse complement strand
TGATTACAAAAATTATGCAATTGATTCTGTTGAGGGTACTACCGAAGTTAATGCGGCGGGCGAAACGGTCACGGTAACATTCCTTGATAGCCTTGTGAAAGTGTTTAAAGCGATGATTGGTGTCGCTATTGTATTTTTAATTATATTCACTATCGTTGCGATTATTAGACAAGAATTTGCCAATGCAGAGGCAGGATTTGAAAAGAAGTCTAAAGATGGCAAGGGTGGTGTAGGTAACGACAAATCTGGTATAATGGCAAAACTATTTAAAAATTTGATTTACATTATTGTTTTGCCACTTTCTATGATTTTTGTTATAGTTGGTGTAAACTCTGTGCTTAGTGCATTTAGCAATGCTCTTGGGGCAGCAAAGGGTACTGTTGCGGGACAGGTTCTTGCAGCCTCAACATACGACGCAAACAGATACCGAATGTACGCCAGTGCAGGGAAACGTGTACCAATAGTTATTAGTGCTTACGACACATCGAATTATGCACCAGATAATGCTTTGTCTTACTCGTTTCAAATTAAGTCAGTTTCAGTTCAAAGTAAACTCAAAGCGACTGCTACAAATTTTGCAAATGATTCGTTTTTGGAGTTTAACAGAACTCTGTCTTATCAAAACAATAAAATAAGCAATAGTGCCGACTATGGCAGTTATTATGAACAATTTGTTTGCACGGCAGAGCAATACCAAGTTATGGCTGACTTTATCGATTATGCAGAACTTTCAAATTTAAAGTATTGCATAAAGTCTATGGATGACCCAGATATAAGCTGGAAATATGTAGACAAAGTTGTATTTGACCCAGAAGCTGAAGAAAAAACATTAACGATTAACTATCGTGATGCAAGCGACTTAAACGGAAACGGAAAAACTAGTGACACATACACAATGGTTTATGCTCCATCTAATGAGGTTACTTCACCAATCTCTGACGCATTGAATTCAATTATGGCAATGCTGGGTGCAGGTAATTATAGCGACAACGTTTACAACACTATGGAAAGAGATGATAGTGGAAACTTTGTGAACCTTGTTCAATGGGCTAATGAAAAGGTTAAAATAATTCTTTCGAATGGTTTTACTCTTAACAATTTCAGCACTTGGAGCAAGGCTGACCAAGTTATAATTTATGAACTTAATCACTTCTCTTCAAATAACACATTTGGCGACACAAAATTAGAGGATTTGATTCCTTCAACGGGCAAGGGTATCGAACTTGATGTTAAACAGATTGCATATAAAGAATACTACCCAGAAGCCGATGCGTATTCATCAGAAAAAACCATTAATTGTGTTTACATTAACGGAAACTATTATCCAGTTAAACAATCTACCGATTACGCTGATAATTTTGGAAACCCATACTACGAACTAGACGTTCCAGATGATGTGGATTATTTAAAAAGTGAATGTTCGGTACTCAAAAAAGATGGTCAAACCCAATTAAAACTTACTAGTGGTTTTCAACTAAATAATCCAAACACTTGGACGACCAACGACCAAATTATTGTTTATGAATACTACAAAGATTTGTCTTACAACAACACACTTAGTGCTTATACTTTCAGTGATTTTTCTAGCGGTGTAACTATTGATACATACAAAATCACTGGTGCTAATGAGGGTACTTATGTGCTTTTGAATGGCACGTTCTATCAGACAAGTGGTTTTACTACAACTGGAACAGGTGAATTCTTAAAAACGCTTAGCGATACTTCAAAAACATATTACGACTTCACGTTACAAATCAGTTCAACCGACGTTCAAAACACAGAATATTTTGAATTTGTTGGTGCAGATAAATTAATTAACTTAAACACTTCAGGCACAGTTATTATGCCTTCTGGTGACCTTATTGAAGCGGGGGTATCGTTATATTTTTCAAAAGATTTCAATGTTAAAGACATTACCACCTGGACATATAAAGATTACTTTATTTTCTACTTATTTATGAGATATGGGGTTGCAAGTTCATTAGATGAAATTTTGTATTGCGGTGTTCAGGGTAATATTTACTTAGTTAACAGCCAGCCAGCATTTGTACCTTCAAAATCTAATCAGATAAATTTGTCAATTTCAATGAAATATGTTAATGCAATTTCTGATCTTAACATTTCCACATCATTAAACGTTGAAGAGATTATTGAACAAAATATTGTCGATACGTCAACAGATAAACTTTTTGTTTCGTATGATGAACTTTCTTCAATACACTTTAATAGTGCAGAGTCTAAGCAATTCTTGCTTTCTAATGATTTCGATTATTATGACGTAAGCACTTGGACTGTTCTTGATTTAATCATTGCTTATCTTTCATCTTGTGAGGTTATTGGCGACCTTGATACAATCAAAATTTATGGATATAACGCAATCAAGTATTCTAGTGATACAGAGGGTATTGTTTATAGATTTGGCTCAAATGGAGGAACAGGAACTGTCTATTTGTCTGAAAAGAATGTGCTAGCCATGACCGATTCAAATGGCAATAGGTTATACACAAGCATTGATACATTTTTAAGGATAAACGCATATACGTTCTTGTGCCAGTATTTGAATTTATCTGAAAATAATTTGATTTCCACAAAGCAAAACTTAGTTAACGACATTTTTACAAACTATGATTCTTATATTTTAGATAGCAAAACACTTGCTTCAACATTAATTTCTGAAAACTTTGGAACATTAATCAGTTCTATCACTGAGTATACATACCAAAATAAGAATTTTGAAATAGGAAACTTTTCAACTTGGACAAACCTTGACCTTGCAATTTATTGCTTGACAGGTAGTGCAAGCGGAATTTACAAATCTAATGTTGTGAAATATAGTGATGACAAATATTACTTTATTATTGGTGATAAAGCGATAGATATTTCAACAGGATCGGCATTTGAATCAACAACATCAGCTGTTACTATTAATAAAAATAGTAGTGAGACAATAGCAGACTTAAAAATCGAATCAGAGGCAGTAACCGTTTCAATCTCTAGTGCAGAAGAATTAAAGGAATACTTTAACACACTAACTAACCCTGAGGGTTCAAACTATATAGTTAAGACCACCCCAGGAACAGTAAGTTTATCTTCTGGATTAAAATACAAGTATACTGCTGGGTTGAGTATCGACAAAAATAATATCACATCAGAAATTACAACAGCTAATATTTTAGATTTAATTATTGCTTATGCTTCAAGTGATGGGGTTGTTAAAGCAGGAGAAGATTATACGTTCTATGTTTATTCAGATAGTTCATTTGATTATATTAAATTTAATGGATATTATATTGAAGTTTATGACGAATCAAAAATTGAGGATACTTCTAAACAATTAACATTCAAAAAAGCTACAATGAAGCTTAACACTTCAGTTAGCGATATGTTAACATTTGATTCTACATATACATCAATGACATCAGACATTACGTATCTCGATGCAATCATTTATCAGTATACTCAATCAGTATCTTCAGATAGTTATGGCATTTATGTTATTAATGGCTTAAAATATGTGAATATTGAAGGAAATATTGTGCAAGTTGAGTACACTTTCACAAGAGATGACGGAGACGATGCTACAGATGACACAGTGGTTGTGAACTTTGCAGATGATATCGACGAAACTACATTTAAAGATTTATCTTACACAGTACCTGATGGTGAAGTTACATCAACAAGTTGTGACCAAGTTTCGTATCTATACAGAAATTATTACAATAACTATGTAATTTCAAACATTTCGTCTTACGACAAAGTATTTACCAACGTTTCGTATGATAACACAGGTTTTAGCATATCTAACACAGGAACTTGGAATCCTTTGGCAATAATACTTTATCAACTTGGTGTGACAGATGTCAGAAACGGAAAAATCTACACAAAGGGCGATAAAAAATACTTATACTTTTCATCAAATGTAAATAGTGTTCAACAGACATATTATATTGACGTTTCAGAATTTTTGTTGAGTACAGGCCTAGATCAAGGTACTGGTGCATCAAACGTGATTACTTCGGGAATAATAACTAGTTCATCTATAAAGGAAATGTTACTTAGACTTTACTTTGTTACGAACTTGTATGGTATTCCTAATCTCTCTGTAAATGGAAAAATTATAGATACAGAAATTAAAGCAATTTATAACTATGAAGAATCAGGTACAAAATTAACAGCAGAAGAAATTCTTTTGATGTATCAATCTTTAAATAGTTCATTTGACACACTTATTGAAGATGATGATTCAAACACTCTTAATTCTAGGGGTACAATTAAAGAGCTTGATGATATCAAACAAACTTATTCGTCTAGTATGAATTTGTCTGACGCCACAACTTGGACATGGTTTGATTTGCTTTATTACAACCACACAAACAGCACACTTTCAGGTACAACCTACGAGTATTTAACCTATGTATCAAACGACGAATTGTACGCTGAAATTGCTAGCGATGATGATGGTAAAATATATGCTATTGCTAACTCAGCACACCTTAAGTTGTTTGAAAACTTTGTTCATTCTGGAACAGAAAATGTGGTTTATAGCGACAGCACTGGGGCAACAGACAGCAGTAGTATCTTATCATTAATTTACTATAAAATTAGCGGTTCAAAGACTGGTGAGGTTAAAACATTCACATACACCACATCTCTTGCAACTGCTGAACCATTCTATTTAATTTATCAAGCAAGCACAGGCGTTAATTATGGCGTCTACAGACTTCCATCGTCAGTTGAGGAAGTTCAGTTTTCGATAGAAAACAATAATATCACATACATTACTAGCGTTAGTGAAAATGTTGATGAGTGGACGTTGTTTGATTTTATAGTATTCTACGCTAGAGCACACACTGAAAAAACAGTTATTCTATCTAATATTTATACATACAATAGCAAGGCTTATTATTTAATTGGGGATAACTATATCGATATTAAAGCACTTGGTTATGATTGTGATTTATCAGCAGATAGAGATTTCGTAAACTTAAGCGGAGCTACACTTCTAAGCACTCAGGACTTAAAATTAGGCAAGATTTTGGGACTTACTGGTGAGGTTTATGATACAGATGCTATGGATTTTGTTATAGCAACTGAAACAATTAACTTGCAAGAAGGTGCTCTTGGACCAAAGATTAAAACCATTATTTCAGATTTCTATACAGGAAACGACACTATTGGTTATGGCGAAGAAACCTTTAGTCCAGAGAAGAGTGCACACATTATAAGCAAAGTGGTAGATAACAACAACGCTACATTTATTTCATTCTCTCAAGGATTTATCGCTTCAGACTACAGCACTTGGACACTTTCAGATATAATGATTTATTATGCAATCATTAACGATTACTACACTGGTGATGAAAACCTTGGCTTCACATTCACAGCTAATGTTCCAACAAAAGTTGTGAACGGAGTTACTTCTTATGCAGAACAAACCAAGAGTTATTATCAGGATATATTCCAATCATATGTTATAAACGGAGGCGTTCCAGCTTATGTTTATAACTTAGTAAACGAAGATAGTAATGGAAATGCTCAGGTATTTAAAGTTATAAATCTTAGCAATAATTTAAAAAATCCATCAGCTATTTATTTAAATTACGATGTTTTTGAAGCATTAAAAAGCAGAACACCATCAAATTTGGTGCTAAATGACACTAACTTTATTGAATTAAAAATATCTGAAACAGAATTAACTAACACAAGCCTTAACCATTTCACTTATGCAATGGAAACAGATAATAATTTTGTTGACTTTGTTTATAGTAACTATTACTTTTTTAATCTCGATGAAGAGAAATTTGATTTGTATGGACTTACATCTGGTATTAGCTCTACCCTTAAAACCGCAATACTT
>CAZFPH010000013.1:0-9218 GCA_964520955.1 uncultured Lachnospiraceae bacterium | reverse complement strand
AAGCATATATCTGCGGTACAGTTAACCTAAGCTTAACAAATAAAGAAGTAGACATTTTAACAGGTAATATAACTTCTACAAAAATTAACATTAATAATGTAGGCTCATGGAATTTATTGCAACTTATTGCAATATACGAGTACTCAAGGCCAATTGCGAACAATGTGTTTAAAGATATGGCATTTGAGGATTTATATTCAGATAACTATATGTTGCTGTATTCACTGAGAAGTGATTCAAATGAAAAAATACTTTTCATTAATGGTAATTTCTATAATTTAACAAATTATTTAACGAAAAATAGAGCAGAAGAAAGTGATAAAGAATATAGATTAAAAACAGAGTTTTATGCAACTGCTGGTAATAGTAACTCAATATTGGATTTGGTTGATGAAAGATTTAGTCTTATTAATCAAGCAATTAATAATTGTGTAGATTTTTCAAGAACATTAGTTAATAACACAAAAATTGTGCAAGAAGCAGTTTCTACTGGCACAAGAGAAAGTTTATTATCTGCTTATGAAACAGTAAAAACTTTTGATGGTTATACTGAAATATTCATCAAAGAGGTGCAAGGTCAAATTGATGAGTATATTGAAACGCTTGAGAACGAGTCCTGCACACCTAATCAGCTTAATGCCACCAAAAACTTTATGGCAGGTACAATAACTCTTAGTATTTCAACTTATGCAAGAAATCAAGTTAGAGATTATATTAAAGATACACTAGACAGCAATGGAAACTATTTATATTCAAGTATCAGTAGTGACGAAATTTTAGATAAGCTGATTTCTATTTTTACGAGCTTGGATAATTTTAAAGAAGAAGTCGCTGTTGACCCAGATGACCCTGATGCAGGAACAATCAGCGTTTTGTTTGCTGACACAGATAGAATAGATTCTGATTTTATAAAAGGGCTTGATGCATACGCAGAACTTTGCACAAAAGTTCGTAAACAAGTTGTTGAGGCAGAAAGGGTTTCAAATTACACAGTTTCACAATTAAAGCAAATTATTGAAGATGAGCTTGAAAGGGCGTTTGATGAGGCTGGTTGTGTTGACGGCGTGATTGATACTGCTGATAGAGCGGCTGTGATTATTGAAAAATTAAGAGATTCTTATAACGACGGCAAATCTGATTTAACAGCCTATGAACTGGCTATGCTTACCGGTCAAGGTGATAGTAGTAATGATACTTACATTGAAGCTGGTAATGTTGTAACAACATTATTACTTCAAACAGATGGTACTGGTTTAAAGGTAAACTCTGCAGATGGAAATTATTTGATAAAAGTAATTGAGCCACTTATTAAATTTGATGAAACAAACGAAAATAATAATAAACTAGAAAATATTTTAAGATCAATTTACACAAATGTTGAAACTTGGATAAAAGAACAAACTGCATTTATCTTCCCACAAGATGGAGTTGTAGATGGATACGAAGGACTTGAAGGTAAAGATAATCAACCAACAGATGCAATGAAGCTCAGCGATTACAAACTTGCACTTTCAAGAATGAATTTTGTTGAGACGCCTAGTGAAATCGGAAAATATAAAAATAATTTTAGACAACTTGATGGAAAAGATTATGATGAGCATGGTTGCACGGCGGAGCAATCATCAACTCACAACACAGGTGCTTTAACAACGGGCAAAGTAAATTCTTATACATTCAGAGTAAACTATGCAAATATTAATTTTGTTAAAAAATATGAATTTGATAAAACAGTTATACTTGGCTCTGATGCTAACACTTGTTCTTACGCTATTGGTGATTCAAGATATTATAGAAGTGTTAACACAAATGTTAAGTATGCTGTTCAAATCAACCTAAAAGATTTTGGTATGTATGATATCAGTCCATTAATCAAAAAGGTAAGTTGGCCTCAAAAGTTAATGGAAGATATGCAAGTGTTGTATCCAGACCTTAACTGGGGAACACTTATTGCAACCGATGGTTGGCTTGACACACTTGGTGAATTTACTTCTGCTTATGCAAGTGGTCAGTTCATTTCAAGTGGAAACTCATCAAACACAACTGCTGCTGGTTTGGTTCTTTCAGAATTCTTCTTATCACAAGCAAGTGTAACTTATGACGGATATGCAAACTTTGAGTATAGTTCGTTATTTGACGAGGACGTAATTAAATCATTGATGCTTTCACTTATGGGTGAAGAAAATTATATAGAACTTTCACAGCAAGCTGTAATCTTTATGGAAATGTTCAACAGTGCTTTTGCACCAATACTTGATGATATTGCTCGTGAAAATGCTTATGAAATTGTTGATGGACAAGTTGATAACTTCACAATGTGCGTTTACAAATCATACCTTGCAACAGTATTGTTATCGTCAGATATTGGCGAATACTTATACACGGTTGCAACAAGAGTTTATGCTCAATACACAATTTATGAAACTCTTGCTTGTGCCACTGGTGATTATGCAGGATACTATGCATACACAAGTGGTCAAACAGATGAAAAAGGTGAAGTTATTGATAGCTTTACCTATGGTTCGTTCTATGAACTTGTAAAATACGAAAATATGTATGCTGGAAACAGCACTCCAGTTTACACATTCAGTATGATAAAAGCTTATAGAAGCTATTGCAGAGAAATATTATCTTCAAGTAAATCAGACACCGCTCTTAATGCAGATTTCAATAATATTATCGGCAATGAAACATCGTATAAGCAATGGTACAACACATTATTTAATTATATTGATAATGCATATTTGTCTGCTTATTCAAACGATGAGACAATTCCAGATACTTCAGACCTTTATTGCTTTATGTTTGAAGCTTACTGGGCAATGAAGACTGATTGCTACAAATATACTGGAAGCAGAGTTGAACCTGATTATCTTTCTCTTTATAGAGATTATCTTGATGGGGAAATTGTAAGATGGAGTACTGTTAAAGATTCAAGTATATCTAACACTTCTAAGTATATTTCAAAGTATCAATCATACAAGCAAGCATTAACAATGTCAAAGATTCCAATGCTTGCATACCTTGGAAAGATTTTATTTCAATTTAACTATAAGACAGATGATATAAAAGAAGTTCAGGACAAAATTTCAAATGGAAAGACCAGTTTGGCAGACTATGTAGAGCTCCTTGTGGGTAAGGTTGTGGAAA
Source organism: uncultured Lachnospiraceae bacterium (assembly GCA_964520955.1). GTDB lineage: Bacteria > Bacillota > Clostridia > Christensenellales > UBA1242 > RGIG1681. The sequence goes on along the minus strand of CAZFPH010000013.1, from coordinate 6,071 downwards.
CACTTGAAGCTAACACAACAAAGAACGTTTTAACTCGCTCTCTTGGCTATGAGTACTCTAAAAAAATAAAATGGCTTGACATTGTTTATGTTAATAGATTAATGGAAAACTCAGAAAGTGGTAGCAACTCAGCTTGGTTATCACTAAATGAAATGTATGAAGACATTGGACTTTTGGTTTCTGAAGTTGGCGAAATTAAAAAACTTGTTGTTGGAGATTCTTCTTCAGCAAATAAAACGCCAAATGGCTCTATTAGAATTTTTGATACAGATGAAATTTATGATGCTATGCTTGACCAATTGTCATCATATTATCAAGCAATTGGTACTTATATTTCATCACAAAGTATGCTTGACAAGATTACAAAAGCATCAATAACTTATGTTCTTGGTCAATATGGTCAAAACTATATCTCAACAGGATTTGAGTTTAATATTGAAAACAGAAATTATACATTCAACACAACGCTTTCTGCGTCAAGGCTTGCTGAGTATGTATATGGTGGAGAGTTCTTGGTATCAGTTAATTCTTATCCAGTTTACACAAGTGCAGACTATTCAGGTTTAATCAGACGTTCAAAAGCGTATGACACTAAAGACCAAATGCTCAAAACCCAACTTGAAATGTGGCCAGAACTTAGAAATTTTGCTTCAAATCTTGCAAACTACACAGCAAAGATTTATTACCAGACAAACTTAAAAGATTTATCAACAAATATACTTGATAATGTAAAATTAACAGATTATGTTTGTAAATCACCAAACGATGTGAAAACTATTGAATATTTGATACTTGAGTATTTACTTTCTGCAGATGGAGAACTTGACACAGAAACACTCGTAAGAATTATGTTTGCAGACACCGTGGACAGTCTTACCAATATTGGAACAGCATATTATAAAGCTTATGGTGGTATTGCTAATTTCCTAGAGGGCAACAACATAAATACTATTACTGGAAAAAATGAATTGCCTGCAAATGCTAGAGACACACTCAGAAGCTATCTATCATTTGTTGCAAGTAATAGTTATAATGCTTCAGGCAAGTATAATTCAGGTTCAGACACAAGTTCTGAAAGAATACACAAAGTATTTAAAAATGTTATGTCATATTTGTTGGTTGCAGAAGATAAAGAATCCGATGAAGAAAATCCATTAAATCTTGACAATATTACCTTTAAAGAACTTAAGTTGATTATAATGGATAGAATTGTTGAATACGAACAAAATCTATCTGAAACGGCAGCACAAAACTCAAATAGATATCTTACAATTTTTGACCTTTTGAACTGTGAAGTTAATTATTCTTACTGTGACAATGACGGTGAAAGCCACACAGACAGAGTTTTAACATATTACATCATAAAGGATAATGTGGGTACTACTGGTTTAAAATATAAAGAAATAACGCCAATTGTATCGTTCACAACAAGTCGCTCAACAAGAAATGTTGTATTGCAACTTGCAGGGCTTTCAAACAGACCTATTGCAGAACTTGTAAATCTTGAATACGACAAGCTTTACGATAGAAATGGAAACTATGACGAAGCTCTTGGTGACGTATTCGTATTATGTTTCTATGATGAGAGAGATGGCAAGTATTATCCATACCTTGCAAGGGGTAAAAATGTTGATATTCCAGAAACGTCTAATAGTGATGATTACTATTTGGCATATCCAAATTTTGACATTAAGACGGATTATTATAACGCAGCAGGAAACACAAACTCTTCAGGTTTTGCATACCCAATAGTTGCAAAGGGTATCATTAATGCTGCAGGTCAGCCAACAGCTATTAGACTTGTTGACGGCGAGGTTAAGTATTATAGAACTCAAGTGCTTGCAACAACGAGTGTTGATGAAGATGCCGTTAGAGCAACGCAAACAGTTTCAGAAGTTAATACTGTCGGTTACACACAAACAGTAGAAACTACCTCTAGCAGACAGGTTTCAGGCAAATCAAGCAGGGCAATGTTCATTAGTAGTTTTGACCTGAAATCATTTGTTAACACCAGCTCAAGCGTATACTTTATGCAAAATCAAGTTCTTTATCACACCGAACAAAATGATTTTGGTGAGATTTCAGTTTTAGACCAATTTGATTCGTATTATAGTTTGCTTGATGGTATGGCTTTGCCATTACTGATTATGTCATTTATGTCAGTTATTCCAATAATGTTCAAAGCAACTGCTGCGGTTCTTCGCCGTATATTAGACCTTATATTCTTCATATTAATTGGACCTGTTGTTATTTCAATGACTTCGCTTGATTATGAAGATAAGGGTGCTGGTAAGGCTGCGTTCGATAAGTGGAAGACCGGTATAACGCAGGCACTTATAGCGGCGTTAGGCTTCATTATAGGCTTTAGGATTTACTACTTGCTTGTGAGCACAACGCTTAATATGTCGTTTATTTCTGACACAACGGTTGAAAGTATTCAAAGAATTGGTAGCCTTAGTTTGAAATTTGGCAATAGTACGTTCAATTTACGAGCACCACTTGAAATGGTTGTGAAGTTTATGTTCTTGCTAACAAGTTCTTCAATGATTGAAAAAGCAGGAAATATGCTCTTAAAAATCATTTCTGGCGGAGAAGTTCAAAATGCATTTGCTTCACCAATTGGCGGAAAAGATGTTCTTGAAACATTGCAAGAAATGAAGAACGAGATGCAAAAGAGTGTTGAAAAATTCAGTGGTGTTGTTTCAGGAAAAGCTATTCTTGAGGCAAAAGCTGCTGCAACAGAAAGGATAAAGTCTATGGTTCCTGGTTCTGCCGTGATTGGATCAGCTGTTGGTGCTGCTAAAGATATTGCAACTCACAGGCAAAGCAAACAGCTCGAGAAGCAACTCAGAGATAAAGATATCGCTAAAGACGTTGCTAAAAAGGCGGCTAAGAGCTTTAAAGATAACAAGAATAAACAGCGAGACTTAAAGACTCAGACCAGACTAAATAGAGCAAATAGCTTTATGCAAACATATATGGGCGGAAAGAAGGATACCTTCAAAAAGCCTCCAAATCTACTTAAAGATTTAGGCACAGGCTTTAAAGAATTGGGCGGACCAAAGAAAGATAAGCCTAAAAAAGAAAAAAGGGATAAAGCTCCTAAGAAAAAGAAGGAAAAGAAAAAGTAATAAGTAATATTGTTTATTAAATTTCCTTTATAAAAAAATTTATGCTAGTATGTTTATTGAACTGGAAATGTTAATTTCCAGTTCGACAAGCATATTAAAAACGAGGGAAAAGATGAGATTTAAATTATTTAATTTAATATCAAGTTTTTTGATGAGTGGCTCATCTCCTTTTATGTTGTTCTCTGGTACAAATGTAGATAGTGTTCTTTCTACATTCAATATTGGTGGAGTGGCATCTAATATAATTGGATTATTCTGTGAAATTATCTATTCAGTAACAAAATGGGGAATGTATATTGTCGATATAATATTCTTTTATATGCGACAACTCTGCGGACTGGAAATGGATATGAGTTCACTCAACTCAGCTTTTTCTGAAGAATCGGATATTATATTTAACTTACTACTGTCAAACAGTGGTCAAGTTTTAGAAATTGTAAAAGCACTGATTGGTGTGGCAATCGTTATGATAATTGTCTTTTCAATTATAGCAATTGTTAAAAACCAATTTAATTCATTAAAAAATGATGCTCCAGCAGATATTGGAGGAGTGTTTAGAACAGCGTTAAAATCATTCTTTTTGATTATAATAATTCCATTTGTTGCAATTTTAAGCATTATAGCTTCAAATGTGCTGTTAAAATCACTATACAATGCAACTAATGTTTATGGTGCAAACTCGCTTAGTTCGAGTGTATTTGCAGCCTCTTCGTCAGCAGCGAATCGGTACAGGTTGTATGCACTTGACGGTAATCGTATTCCGATATATTTTGACTTTTCTAAACAGCAGGAAATACTCGATTATTACGACAAAAATCCTGGTAACGAAACAATGGATAGTTACCTTGTTTCAGCAGAAAATAAGATTTACACAACATATGTGATGTTTGCAAACAAAACATACACTCCGTTCAATACACTCAGAGTTTCTGAGCAGGAGAATATTTATTACGAAACTTTTGACTTGAATCCAAACGCTGAAGAGTCAATGAAGCCATATGCAAGGATTAGGGCTTACCAGCCAGAATATTTTGTAATGGCGGACGTTATTGATTATGCGGTTAAGTCAAATAATATACTGTACATAAAAACGATTGAACAGGTACTTGATAGTGTCTATAACTTGGTTAATATAAGCGAGTTTTCAGGTTTTGTAAACACTTTTAAAATTGAACTACTTGAAAACGACACTGTTAAGTATTCGTATTCTGACGGGTCATTAACTTACGCAAATTATGCTGCTGATGACTGGAATGTTATTCGTTATTACAGCGATTATATTGGTGCGAATGAAGATGGTGGGCCATCTGAAAGACATCAAATTGAATACACTCACGTTCGTGGTGCTACTGACGAAATTGATGGTGCTGTGTTTGTTATGACCAGCGAAAAAATCGGCATAAACAAAGATACAAATCTTGAAATGGGATACTATTATCCACTTTGCAATGGTGATAGTGACTATGGCACAACCGTTCTTGAATCTGAGTATATCAGAAAGGGTCAAATAATTGCAGCAAAAGGTATTTTTAATGAAGATGGTTATCCAACCGCAATAAGACTTTCAAACGATAAATCACAGGTTCAGTTCTATAGGGATAATCTTGTTGAAATATCACTTGGTGACACAGGCGGAATTCTTGGGGCTAACGTTGTTGAAACTGATGAAAGCGGTGGAATTGGTGGAATATTCAGTGCGATATCAAAATTCTTCAAACGATTATTCAATCCAGCAAGCTTAGTTCCAAACCTAGAGTTTGATGGTTCGGCTGTTTCACAAACATACACAAAAGAAACCAGTCAGGTAAACCAACTTAGTGATGGTGGAAAAATTCATATAAGTTATATGTTTAGTGACGCTTTAACTAATACTTTGATGACTAAGGGTGGGTTCAAGCTTTACAACTTGTTCGAACCAAACAGCATTAACTATTTCTTGCTTATTGTTGGAACATTCTTGCTTCTCAAAACTTGCTTTATTGCAATTTTTGCACTTATTAAGCGTGCTTATGATTTATTCTTAATCATTATATTCTATCCATCAGTTTGTGGACTTATGCCACTCGATGATGGAAAGTCTATGGGTGAATGGACAAGAACTTATTCATCAAAACTATTTATGACCTATGGTTTAATTTTGGGGATTAACTTTGTTATAATGCTATTCCCAGTAATTGAATCAATTGATTACTTCACGCCAGCTGAAGTTTCAACAACAAAGATTATTAGAAGAGTTGGTGTGTTATTCTTTAAAGTTCTAACTCCAAATCAAATTGCTACAATGATGAACTTGTTTGTGGCTGTGCTATTCCAGCTTGTTGCATTCACTATGCTCGACACTGCTCCTGACATTATTGGCACAATTGTTGGTGGTGAAAACCATAAGTCAGAGAACGTATTTGGTGATATTATGAAGTTTGTGTCATCAACACTTGCTGTGGTTGGAAAGGTTACAGCTGTAACATCAGTTCTTACAAAAAAAGGAAGAGAAAGAGTTGCAAACGAATTCAAAGACAAAGCATCACAATTTATTCCTGCAGGTGAACTGGTTGGTGCTGCTAAAGACAGGATTAATCTAGACAAGAAAAAGAAAGCTCAAAAAGAAGCCTATCGGGATTTGAAAGAATCACTTGAAACGAATGCTATAGATAGAAAATATGGCGACAAGAAAAAAGAAATCGAAGAAAAAATGAACGCCTTTATGAAGGCTCAGCAAGGTTATACAAACGCATTGGAAAAACCAAGGGAAGATAGAAAAGCTGAAGATGCTAGAAGAAGAGATGAGGAAAAATCTGGCGTAAGCTCTCGTGCGGATGATGACCTTGATGAAAACGGAATGTCTGAAGAGTTCAAGAGCGATAGACAAATTGATAATGATATTAAGCAGGCAAAGAGGCACCTTAAGTATCTAGCTAAAAAAGAAAAGAGAGGCGGACTTAG
>CAZFPH010000012.1:0-16727 GCA_964520955.1 uncultured Lachnospiraceae bacterium | reverse complement strand
TATGCAATACCACACAAGCGATTTTTTTATCAGTTTTTGGAACACAAACAAGTCTCAATCCATTTGAAAAAGTATTTAACGCCATTTTACCACCATCTTATTATAAAATTACATATTTATTATATAACAAAAAAATCCGTAGGCAAAACGGATTTTGTAAATTTTGAAATATTTTTTATATTTTTTTAACAATTTAAGTCCCCTTGATTGATGGCAAACCCCAGGGTTTCACTAACTGACACAAGGTTAAAATTATGGCTTTGTGCATACTCAATTATATTAGAAAGTGCCTCTAATGTATTTTCTGTTGGGTGCATTAAAATCAGGTCACCGCCACTAAGATTTGTTATCGCCCTATTATAAATTAAACTTGTGTTATGATCTCGCCAATCAATAGTATCTCTTGTCCACATAATGGTTTTATAACCCAAAAACTCTGCAGATTTTATAGTGTTTGAATTATATGAACCTCCTGGAGGTGCAAAAAGTTCCATTTCTTTGCCAGTTATTTCCTTAACGATTTCGTGGCATTTTTGAATTTCTGAAAGGTTTTGCTCATAACTAATTTTTCCGTGTTCTTTGTGAGAATAACCATGGCTTCCAATTTCGTGACCTTCACTGATAATTCGTTTTAAAACATCTGCATTGTCTTTCGCCCAAGAGCCACCAATAAAAAAAGTTGTTTTCACATTGTATTTTTTTAGCACATCTAGCATTTTTTCTAGGTATTCTGTTCCCCAGTACACGTTTATCATCAAACTAACATTATTTGAATTTTTGTCACCTGCATAAATCGTACCATTATACTCACTATTTCCAGCAGAAACAGTATTTTTATCTTTGTTTGCAGAAAAAGTAAAAATAAAAGTGAAAACCAGCACTATGCATATTAATGCGTTACAAATTACATGAATAAATATTTTTTGTTTCTTGTCCATAGTAAAGTCTATGCTAATGCCACGCAAAAAATAAAAGACCCACAAAAATTTGTAGGTCTTTATGCTTTTTATTTAGATTATTATAATTTTTTAACAAGTTTGAGGTCTACTCTGTTCTTTTCGTCAACCTTAATAACTTCTACTTCAACTTTGTCACCGATTTTAACAACATCTTCAACTCTTTCAACACGCTTTGTAGCAAGTTTTGAAATATGAATCATTCCATCACAGTTAGATGAAATTTCAACAAAAGCACCAAATTGCATAATTCTAACAACTGTGCCAGTGTATCTTTCACCAACTTCTGGAACAAACACAATATCTTCAATAATTGTTTTTGCAGAGTAGCAATCATCAATATTAGCTGAAGAAATCATAACCGTACCATCATCTTCAATATCAATCTTAACGCCAGTTTTTTCAATGATTTTATTGATAGTCTTTCCACCTTGACCAATAACTTCACCAATCTTTTCTGGATTAATCTTAAATGTGATAATTTTTGGAGCATAAGGACTAAGCTCTTTTCTTGGTTCAGGGATAACTGCAAGCATTTTCTCTAAAATTTCAAGTCTGCCTTCATTTGCTTGAGTGAGAGCGGTTGTTAATATTTGCTCGTCAATACCTTTAATTTTGATATCCATTTGAATAGCTGTTATACCATTTTTTGTACCAGCAACCTTAAAGTCCATATCTCCGTAGAAATCTTCAAGACCTTGAATATCTGTAAGAACTACAACCTTGCCTGAAGCGTCATCTTTGATAAGACCCATAGCAACACCTGATACAGGTGCTTTGATTGGAACACCAGCGTCCATAAGTGAAAGTGTTGAACCACAAACAGATGCCATTGAAGAAGAACCATTTGATGAAAGCACTTCAGAAACAAGTCTGAGTGCATAAGGGAATTCTTCCTCTGATGGGATTACTGGAACAAGTGCACGCTCAGCAAGTGCTCCGTGACCAATTTCACGACGACCTGGAGAACGAAGGTTTCTAGCCTCGCCAGTAGCATAAGGTGGCATATTGTATTGATGGATATATCTTTTGTAAGCATCTTCTTCATCATCTAAACCATCAAGTCTTTGAGCTTCAGAAATTGTTGCAAGTGTTAAGCAGTTAAGAACTTGTGTTTCACCACGGGTAAACACACCGCTTCCGTGAACTCTTGGAAGAGAACCAACTTCACACCAAATTGGTCTAATTTCTTTTGTTGTTCTACCATCTGGACGAATACCAGTTGTTAAAATGTTTCTTCTAGTGATTTCTTTTTGCATTTTGTATAAAAGGTCAGCAACTTCAAGTTCTCTATCTTCATACTTTTCAGCAAAATGCTCTTTGCAATCATTTACAACCTCAGCAATTCTGTTATTGTATGCAACCTTGTCTGCAAGTGGCTCCATAGCCTTTTCAAGATTAGCTGTAACATATTCACGAACATCTTTTTCGATATCTTCGCCAACGTGGAAGAGTTCAACTTCTCTCTTTGGTTTGCCAGCAACTTTAGCGATTTCTTCGATAAAGCTAACAATTTCCTTGATAAATGTGTGAGCATACATAATACCATCACGCATAATTTCAAGTGAAACTTCTTTTGCACCAGCTTCAACCATCATAATAGCGTCTTTTGTTCCTGCAACAGTAACGTGCATTAAGCTCTTTTCATTTTCGTCTTGTGTTGGGTTGATAACATATTTGCCATCAATGTATCCAACAACAACTGAACCAGTTGGTCCAGCGAATGGAATATCTGAAACTGAAAGTGCAACAGATGAACCAATCATTGCCAAGATTTCTGGTGGATAGTCAGGTTCAACTGAAAGTGCTGTTGCAACAACTGCAACATCATTATAAAAACCTTTTGGGAATAAAGGACGGATAGGTCTGTCGATAAGTCTAGAAATTAAAATGGCTTGGTCGCTAGCTCTGCCCTCTCTCTTTTTGTAACCACCTGGAAATTTACCAACTGAATACATTTTTTCTTCATAATCTACACAAAGTGGAAAGAAGTCTGCACCTTCTTTTGCCTTTTCACTCATTGTAACGTTAACCATAACAACGGTGTCACCACATCTAACTCTACAAGTACCATTAGCTTGACCACAATATTTGCCAGTTTGAACATATATATCCTTGCCAGCTAAGGTTAATTTAAATTCTCTTTCTTCACCAAACATAATTATCTCCTTTATTTTTTACTCAAAAAACGGGCTGGAAAAAAATTTCCAACCCCCTTTATTTAATTATTTTCTAATTCCTAATTTTGCAATTAAAGCTCTGTAAGCTTCGATATCTTGATTTTTTAAATATTCAAGAAGACCGCGTCTACGACCAACAAGTTGCATAAGACCACGTCTAGAATGCTTGTCTTGTTTGTTAGATTTCAAATAGTTTGTTAAATTGTTGATTCTTTCTGTTAAAAGTGCAATTTGAACATATGGAGAACCTGTGTCATTCTCAGATGTTGCGAACTCTTTGATAATCTCTTGCTTTCTAATTTTGTCCATACTTTTCCCTCCACATAAATTTGCCAATTCTCGAGCACTCTAGGCGGAAAAAACTCCTAGCTCTCTCAAACGGTACGCAAGAAGTGTACCATATTTCAAACAAAAAGTAAAGTGGTTTTTATATTTTTTTTACATTTACCCACTTTACTTTTGTAATTTTTTATTTTGTTACACTCTCATTAGTCAAAATATCTATTAACTGTTCTGATTTCTGGAATTGTTTTAAGTTTTTTCATAAGATTATCGAGTTCGCTTACATCTTTCACACCCAAACAAATATTAAATTCACAAAGCATCGAATTGACTTTTTTAGCAACAATTTTGCTGATATCAAAATCATTATCTGAAATAAAACCAAAGATTGTTGCTGCAAGTTTTCGCCTATCAGTTGCTGTAACTTTCAAATTAACATCAAAGGACATATTTGATTTATTTTTCCATTTAAGCTCAATCATTCTATCTTTGTTTATTCCATTTAAATTTGAGCAATTTGTTGTGTGAACAGCAATGTTATTTTTTGTTTTTACACCAATAATTTCATCTCCAAAAATTGGACAACAACATTTTGACAAGTTCATATTAATTTTTTCCAGTTCTTTTTCCACAATTATTGGAAGATTCAAACTATCATTTTTCTCTGAGCTATCTAGCATTGATATAACTTGATTTATATTAACACCGCCATAACCGATACTCGCAAGCATATCATCAACCGACGTGAAAGCAAATTCTTTGTAAATATTTTTAAACATTTGTTCAAGATTAAGCTTTGAAAATTTCTTTTTGTTAAGTTCTTTAACAAGAATATCCTTGCCTGCCATAATATTTTCTTGCGTTGTATTTTTGCTGTTATATTCACGAATTTTCTTTCTTGCATAAGATGTTTTTGCAATAAAAAGCCACTTTCTACTAGGAGCTTTTGATTTTTGTGATAACACAACCTCAACAACATCGCCGTGACTGAGAGTTGCAGTTACCGAAACCTTTTTTCCATTAACAATTGCCCCAATTGCATTGTTGCCAATTGAAGTATGCACGGCGTAAGCAAAGTCTATAACGGTTGGATTATCTGCGTTAACACAAATTGGTTTTAGCTTTGGAGTAAGCACCCAGGTAACTCCTGGAAGCAAATCAGTTTTAATTGCATCAATAAACGACACACTGCTAGAAGAAAGGTCTTCTTCGCCAAAGATTATATCTTTGAGATTATTCTTTTTTTCAAATTTTTCATCATATTCATAGTCTAAATCTTTGTTTTGCCACATTGCAGAAATGCCATACTCACAGGTTTTATCCATTTTTGCGGTTCTAATCATTACCTTGAATGTTATATCTGAATCCTCAGACACCATAACTGAATGGATAGACTGATATCCGTTCTTTTTTGGCACGGCGATATGGTCTTTAAACTGACCTGGCACCGGTCTATATTTCTTGTGAAACAATCCAAGTGCTCTGTAGCAATCCTGTTCTGTTGGAACAATAACTTTAATGAGCATAAAGTTATAAATCTTTCCAATTCCTTCATATTTTCTACGCTTAAAAATTGAAAAGTATTGTTCTGGCCAAGCAACAATCTCGTTTGATATCATATTTTCGGTTAAAATATTGCTAAGTGTTTTTTCAATATTTTCAATCTTTTCCTTGCGTTTTAAAAACTTCCTGTCAAACTCAGCTTTTATTTTGCTGTATTCTTCTGGATACATACACTTAAATGTTAAGTCCTGAAGTTCCGTTCTAAGTTTCCTTACACCAATTCTTTCAGCAATTGGAATAAACAACTCTTGAGTTTCTTCAGCCATCTTGAGTTGGCGTTCTCTTTTTAAATACTGAATGGTACGCATATTGTGAAGCCTATCGGCAAGCTTAATAAAAATAACCCTAACATCGTTGCCCATTGCAAGCAAAAGATGCCTAATACTATCAGCTTCTGTTAAATTATATTTTGAGCAAGTGAATTCATCAATCTTTGTAACTCCATCAACCAGTTTTGCAACTGTTTCACCAAAACGTTTTTTGATGTCTTCAGAGGAAACCTCTGTATCTTCAACAACATCGTGCAAAAGACCTGCAATAAGCGTTGAATAATCCATATTGTTTTCAATCAAAATTTTTGCAACAGAAAGTGGGTGGATTATATAAGGTTCTCCACTCTTTCTCTTTATCCCCTCGTGCATTTTGGAAGCAAATGCGTAAGCCTCCAAAATTTTATCGCAATGCTTTGGATAATTTTTCTTTACACTTTCAATAAAATCTTGCTCGTAATTAACCATAAACTACTCCACGCTATTTAAAAATTTAGAATTTGATAGTTCCATTTTTTTCGCTTTGCAAATAACAATTTGATTTAACACCTCGTCAAATTCAATAAAATTGAGTTCCATAAAAACAATCATTGAAAAAAGTATTTGCTCCACCGAAACTGATTGCTCTTTTATGCTAAGTTTTTTTGCAAGTTCAATTACATCGTTTGCTTTAACCGACACAAAGTTGCAAATATGTTTGTAAACTCTTGCAAAAACGTCACGTTCTTTGGATAAAACAACGCTAATTTTAGACAATTTGTCACTTTCATAAACATTATGCTTTTGTGAAAAATATAAGTGTTCTTCATTGAAAAATTTAGATAAAAAGATTATGTTTTTATAACCTTTAACATCATCTAGGTTATATACTCCACTTGGTCTAACCAAAACCGTATTTTGACCATTTTTGTTTGTCATAACAGAATAAAATTTTGATAAATCCATACCTTCCAATCTTTTCAGGTCGCTAGAATTTGTTGCAACAACAAGCGTTCCAAAATCACTTTCAGAAAACTTTGCTTTAACAATTTTGGTTAAATCTGATTCAATGTGATAATTTTCCAAATTATTAAAATCAAAAATTGAGCAGTATTTGTTGTAGAGAGCCACCAAAACTGCATCTTGATTATTCTCTGGAAGCTTTGGCTTTGTCACAAAAACACTCTTTATATAAGCATTTACATTAGATTTTCCCTTGTATGAGTTTTCAAGTAAATCAACCAAAATATATTTTTCGCTTTCACTCTTTAATGCATCAATTCCTTTGTGATAATTGAAACAAACCACAGGATTATTCTTTTTTGTGAATGCCTTATAATGTTTGAAAGATTTTTCACTGATTGGCTGAGTAATCATACCCTCTTGTTTTATTGCAAAAACAGGTTTTTCATTTTCACAACCAAATGGCTCAAGCATTTTAATTTGCTCTAAGAATGAAAATGAGAAATCGTCGTCGTTAATCTCTATGTCAAAATGATTATCTTGCTTTACAAAATCAGAAATTGAGACTTCTTCAGCAATTTTTTCATTTAATAGTTTTTCAAATTCATTAAAATTTTCAGGTGCAATCTCAACACCAACAGCCATTTTATGTCCACCAAAATTTTCAAGCATAAACCTAAGTTCTGAAATTATTTTGTGCAAATCAACGCAGTCAATGCTTCTGCCACTACCCTTGAGAGTTCCCTCCTCAGTTTTTGTGAAGATTATAGTTGGTTTATTATATTCGTGACAAACTCTTGATGCTAAAATTCCAATAACGCCTTCGTGAAAGTCACCCTCGATAAGTATTGCCATTTTATTGAGGTCATAGTTTTCTAGCTTTTTGTCAATTACTTTGTTTCCTTTGTCAATGGAAGCTAATCTAAGGTTATTATCGCTTTCAATTTCGTTATATTTGAATTCTAACTCATTTTCATTGTCTTCAATCAAAAATTCAAAAACCTTGATTGCGTTATCCATTCTTCCGCAAGCATTAAGTCTTGGAACGATTTTGAAACTGATATCAGTTGATGTGATTTCTTCAATTTCTAGCTTTTTCTTTATAAATGATATACTCTTTAAGCACTCATCCCTATTAATTTTGTTTATACCAAGCCTAGCAATCGCCCTGTTTTCACCAACTAGTGGCACAATATCTCCAATTGTTGCTATAGCACAAAGGTCTAGATATCTATTTGCCTCGCCTCGACCAGCAAGTGCTTCAACAAGTTTCATAGCAACTCCTGTTCCACAAAGAGCATCAAAGCCATAAGCCTCGTTGTTATATTTTGGGTCAAGAAGCAAACAATCTGGAACTTCTGCAAGTGGCAAGTGGTGATCGGTAATAATAATATCGATACCCTCTTGCTTTAAAATTTCAACCTCTTCAATCGCGGTTATTCCAAGGTCAACAGTGATGATAAGTTCTGGCTGATATTCGTTTACAATTTCGTCGATGGCATCAACTGAAATACCATAGCCATTTTCAAATCTGTTTGGAATAAAAACATTCACGTTTGCATTAATAGATTTTAGATATAAATATAAAATTGTCGTTGCACAAATACCATCGCAGTCATAATCGCCGTAAACAAGTATCCTCTTTTTGTTTTCCACCGCATTATTGATTTTTTCCACAATTTTATCAATGTCGGTAAATAAATTCGCATTATGAAAATCCGCTTCGGTTGGATTTAGATATTTTTCCAAATCAAAACTCTTGTCGCTGGCGTATTTTTTCTTTAAAAACTCAATAATTCTATCATCTGTTAATTTCATAAACTATACCTAATATAAATTTGATTGTAACACTACTTATAAAAAATTGCAATTATTAATATTTTAAATTTTTGAAAAAGAAAAAAATGGGCAGAATTTACCCATTTTTTAGTAATTACTTTTTAGCTGTTTTTGAAGCTGTTGCTCTTTTAACCTTCTTTTTAAGTTCTTTGTTTACTGTTTCATTTCTGCTGAGAATTGCCTTTCTGTTCATTTCTCTCATTTCAAGAAGTGAAGCATACACACCTGGTCCAACAATCAAGCTTGTGTAGATTGTAACAACCAACGCAATGATAATGTTAATTGCTGTGAGTCTAACGCTTGAAACTGGAACAATGAAAAGCAATATTGCAAGCACAAGAATCGCTCCACCCACAAAGGCGTAAGGAACACTTGCCTGTTTTTCACTTGTGATAAGCCTTTCAGCAATGGTTTGTTTTTCATCAAGTTTGAGTGTTTCAAGTTCTTTGTTCTTTTCATAAATTTGAATAAGAAGTCCGCTCATAGCAAGAGTGAGCACAAGCACAACTGTAAGCGATACAAGATTAAGCTGAACTCTTGTTAAAATAAGGATTGATAGATACAAAATTATGTTGTGCAAGAAAGATAGTATAAATGAAATTCCTGCAAAAACATCGTATCTAATGAGCCCAAGCACAAAAAGACAAATTGCAACAATTCCTATTGCAAGACCAATAAAAAGAATGTTTTTTGATTTTATTGAACTTGTGATTTCTTCAATATCAGTAATTTGTGAAACATCAACGTCAAGTTTTTCAGCAAGAGCGTTTTTTACCTCTGCTTTCTTTTCGTTAGATATACCTTTTTTTGCAATCTTAACAACAATACATCTATCTGTGTATTCGCCATCAACAAGACCTGCAACTGGCTTATCTTCAACAAAAGTTGTGTCAGCTTTTAACCCTTTTTCAGCGAGCACGGTTTTGATGTCTGCAATATATTTTTCAGCATCAACAGTACTGTCTATTCTAACTTCAAATTGGCTACCTCCTGCAAGAGAAGTTCCAATGTTCATTCCAAAGAAACCTAGAATGAACAATGATGTTATAACAATAACACAAGAAACAATCAAAGATATCAAAAGTGGATATTTTTTAATTTTTTTACTAGCCATTATTCTTCCTCCCTTGAAACTTCTTCATCATCAACTAAATCTGCAAGACCCTTTCTTTTTGCAAGTCCAAATGTTATTCTGCCAAAGCCTGGAACAGCAAGACACATTTTAACAAGTACTGGAATCATAAGCAAGTTAACGAACAAACTGAGTGCAATGCAAGTTGCAAAAATAACAGCTGCACTAGTAATTTCACTGAATGATAATGCAAACATTATAAGTGCTGATAAAAATAGCATAATATTGCTGATTAAGATGTTTGGAAGTTGTTTTTTGTAAGATGTTTCAAGCGATGCCGAGAGAGATTTTCCTAAGTTATACTCAGATTTTACACGGTTTGCAAAGTTATATGCATACGTGAAGATAATTGAAATACCGAGTATTAAACTTGCTATTGATGAAAGTCCAAATTCAACTGATGGAATTAAGCACATAACACCAAGGAACACATATGAACTAATAAGAAGTGACACAAGCATCAAACACGCAAAGAAACCAAATCTAACTGCCATAACACAAAGGCCAATGATTACAACAGCGAGTACTGCAGAAAACGCAACAACATAAGCTGTACTTGTTTTGTAGCCAGCATCAGAAGATGAGCTTGGTGATTCGCCATAAGACAAACTTGCTGACATTGTGTTAATGACAGCCGATGAACTATCAAGTTCAACTTTCATACAACCCAGTTTAATTTTTTGCTCAAGTTCAATCAAGTTTTCATAATCTGTATTTGAAAGTGTTAGCTGTGAGTAATCATAAACACTTGTAGCAGAAATCTGCTGAGAATACTCACCTAAAACCAAGTAAAAACTTGTTGCATTGTTGCAAAGCTCTTCGTATTTCTTTTCGCCTTCTTCGTTAAATATGATAGAAATGTTTTTACTGTCGTTGTTTGTGAAAACTTTGATTTGCTTAACATGGTCAGCACCACTAAGAACAATTGAAGTTGCTTCTAATGAGTATGTTGAACGCAAAGAAAATGCACCTGCAGTTACGCCTGCAAGTTGAGTGTATACTGAAGCATAGTTTTCATCACCTTTTTTTGGTGCACTAACTTCTACCCTGATTTTAGACTTTCCAACAGCATAAACATTAGCATTTTTAAAGCCGTTTTCTTCAAAAACATCTTTAATGATTACCATAGAATCAATGATGTCTTGTTTTGTTGGGTTTTCTGTTTTAATGTTGTATTCGCCATACATACCGCCAGAAATATCAGATGTGATGTTTAGCGAACCAGATAATGAAATGTAATCTTTTGTTTTGAAAGACATTGGAACATAGCTAAAAATGAAGCCAACAACTAAAATTAAGCTAATAATCACTGTCAAAACAATTGATGTACTTTTTGAGAATTTTTTCATCGCAAACTTTTCCTTATAATTATAATCGTTTACAATATATCCTAAATTTTGTTTTAGGTCAATCTATTATAAATAATTTTTTCTAATATTTATATAAATTATAACACTTTTTATGAGAAAAACTCATCTATTTCTAGATGAGCAATTCTATTTTCTATTAACTTTTATAATTCCAACAATTCCGCCAAGAAGCGAAGCAAAAGCCAAATCTAATAATGTGCTCAGACCCACACTAAAAGAGCCTGCAAGAAACGAGAATATAACAAATGCAAAGATTATGTAAATAAGCCCAAACACAACACCTTTAACCAGCCCTTTGCTATCACCTTTCACTGCAAAAATACTGCCAATAATCACACTTATAGCTTTTACTAAAAGCGTTATTAAGTTCAAATATCCATCGGAAATGTCAAACCATTTTATAAAAAAAGCAAACAATATAACAAGTGCCAAACTTACAAGGGACGCAATAATTATACCCTTTATAAAATCAAATACCACACTTTGATTTGAGCTACTTTTTGTTTTTGAAAAAGATGCCATACAAATTACCTCTAGTAAAATATATTCAAAAGAACGTGTGTTATGAAAATTTTAGCAAAATAAAAAAGCGAACATTGTCGCTTTTTAAATTACTTTTTTGTTGTTTTTTTAGCTGTAGCTTTTTTTGCTGTTGATTTCTTTTTTGGTGTTTCAGCGGTTTTTTCTTCAGCCTTTGTTTCTTCTGCCTTTGTTTCTTCTGCTTTTGTTTCTTCTGCTGGCTTTTCTTGTGAAACTTCAACTGTTTCTTCTGCTTTTCCCTCAGCTTTTGTTTCTGCTTCTGCAACAGTTTCAGGTTCTTTTTCTTCCTCTTCTTTTTCAACTTTTGTTGACTTGAGAACGCAGTAAATCATAGACATATCAAGTTCCATATATGATTTTTCTGACTTTGAACCAGTCTCAAGGACTACAGTTTTGATTTCACCTTTATCAGTGATTTTGTTAACTTTTCCGATGATTCCACCAGCTGTTTTAACGAGGTCGCCAACTTTGATTGAATCAATCATCTTCATATATTCTTGGTTCTTTTTTCTTTGAGTGAAGTATGGCAAAATAAGCATAGCGATAAGTGCAACAATCAAAACAACATAAATAATTATTGAACCGCTACTTGTAGCACCATCTGCACAAATAAAATTCATCATATTAATTCTCCTTTAACTAAAATAAATACTAACAAACTTTTTTATATTTAGCAAGTAGTTTTTTGTTAAATAATTGTAAAATAAATTCTCGTAGGTATATTTTTGTCGATTACTTATACCCTGTCTTTTTTAAATATTCTTCCCTGAACTCTAAAAGCCTGTCTTCACGAATAGCTTGCTTTATCTGCTCCATAAGGTGCGTCAAGTACCTAATATTGTGGATTGAAAGAAGCTGTGCTCCAAGGATTTCATCTGCGTTAAACAAATGCCTGAGATATGCTTTTGTGAAGTTTTTGCACGCATAACAGTCACATTCATCATCTAGAGTCGTGAAATCTTCTTTATAAATGCCATTTTTTACAACAACCTTACCTTTACTAGTTAATGCTGTGCCGTTTCTTGCGTTCCTTGTTGGAAGCACGCAGTCAAACATATCAATACCACGAATAACACCCTCAATTAAGCAATCAGGACTACCAACACCCATCAAATATCTAACTTTGTCTTCTGGATAATTTGGAGCAAGAACATCAAGCATTTCATACATTTTATCCTTTGGTTCACCAACAGAAAGCCCACCTATTGAAAACCCAACAGTTGCCCTTTGTTTTACAAATTCAAGCGATTGTAACCTAAGGTCAGCAAAAAAGTTGCCTTGAACTATTGGAAATAATAGTTGCTTTTCTTTTTTGTGATAAGCCAAACATCTATCAAGCCATTTTTCTGTTCTCTCTAGTGCTTGCTTTGCGTATTTTTTATCAACGCCATAAGCCGAACACTCGTCAAACGCCATAATGATATCACTGCCAAGTTTATTTTGGATTTCAATAGATTTCTCTGGAGTGAAAAAATGTTTAGAGCCGTCTAAATGCGACTTGAACTCAACGCCTTCGTCGGTGATTTTATTCATATCAGAAAGCGAGAAAACTTGAAAGCCTCCTGAATCTGTTAAGATTGGTTTATTCCAATTCATAAACTTGTGAAGTCCGCCTGCCTTTTCAACCAAATCTGCTCCTGGACGCATATAACAATGATATGTGTTTGCGAGAATTATTTGTGCGTTAACTTCCTCAAGTTCTCTTGGTTCAACAGCTTTTACTGTTGCCTTTGTTCCAACAGGCATAAAAACTGGAGTTTCAATATCTCCGTGTGGAGTGTGAAGCACACCAATTCGTGCGTACGTGTTTGATGATTTTAATTTTTGTTCAAATGAAAAGTATTTGTTTTCCATAAATTTCTTTAAAAGAAGAAGCAACAGTCCCCAAAACTAAAGAACCTGTACTTTTCCTCTACTGCCTCTCTATATATTTGTAATGTTTTTTCCCTGCCAATAAATGCCGAAACAAGCATAATAAGTGTGCTTTCTGGCAAGTGGAAGTTTGTGATAAGTGCGTCAACAAACTTAAACTCAACGCCTGGATAAATGAAGATATCTGTCTCTTTTTTGCAAGGCACAATGTGTCCTTTTTTATCAGAAGCAGACTCAAGTGTTCTAACTGATGTTGTTCCAACAGCAATAATACGTTTACCCTCAGCTTTAGCTTTGTTTAGCCTTTCCGCCACCTCTTCTGTTACCACGATTTCCTCACTATGCATTTTGTGATCTAGAGCATTTTCTTCACTAACTGGTCTAAATGTTCCAAGACCCACCTGAAGAGTAACCTCTTCAATCTGCACACCTTTATCACGAATTTTTTGCATAAGTTCCTCAGTGAAATGAAGACCTGCCGTTGGGGCTGCCGAAGAACCGCTTATTTTTGAGTAAATGGTTTGATATTCTTCATCATCTTCTAACTTTTCGTGAATATATGGTGGAAGCGGTACTTCGCCGATTTTATCAAGCTCTTCTTCAAGAGTACCCTCACCAACAGAAAATCTTATAATTCTGCCACCGATTTCTTCTTGATTTTCAATAACTTCGCAGTATAAGTTTTCACTAAAAATAAGTTTTGTTCCAACAGGTGCTTTTTTTGCGGGCTTCATCAATACCTCATAGTCAGTAAGGTTAAGCCTTTTTAAAAGAAACACCTCAATTTTTGCACCAGTCACCTTGTTTGCAAAAAGCCTTGCAGGGATAACCCTTGTATTGTTTATAACAAGCACATCATTTGGGGTTAAGTAATCAGTAATATTCCTGAAAATCTTATGTTCAATTTTATCATTTTTGCTATCATAAGCGAGCATTCTCGCTGAATCTCTTGGACTTGCTGGTGTTTGAGCAATCAGCTCTTCTGGCAAATCATAATTAAAATCACT
This sequence comes from uncultured Lachnospiraceae bacterium, assembly GCA_964520955.1. Taxonomy (GTDB): domain Bacteria; phylum Bacillota; class Clostridia; order Christensenellales; family UBA1242; genus RGIG1681. The sequence goes on along the minus strand of CAZFPH010000012.1, from coordinate 2,775 downwards.
AGTTTTTATAATATCCATAATTTATCCTATAAATTCTAATAGTTTTGGAAACTCTGTGTAACCCGCACTTTTGTTTAAGTGTCCGCCACCATCAATAATAATCTGTTTATTTGATACGGTTTTTGCAAATTCATTTTCTGCTTCAAAACTAACATAAGGGTCGTTGTTTGAATATAAGCAAACAATATCCTCTGCAAAGTCTTTTACTCTTTCGATATGTTCCAAAAACATTGTTTTGTTTACTTCATCATACTCTTTGCTAACACCAAAATAGTTATTGAATCCTGAGACAAATACAAGCCTTTTAACTTTAATGTTGTTTCTTATCAAAAATTTGCACACAAAGACAGGAGCAATTGAATGAGCAAAAATTATTGTATTTTCCGTTATAAGCCCTGCGTCAGCGTAACTTTTTAGGCACTTTTCCCAATTATCATAAGTTTGATGTCCCACTCCTGTTGGAAGCTGTGGCACATAGCAAATAGGCTCTTCCATTTCTGCTGGCTTTGTTTTTTCTATTTCACTCGCAAGCCACCCAAACCAATTTTCGTAAGGACTACTAAACGAGCCGTGAACAATAAAGTAGTTTAACATATATTCTCCTATTTTACAATATCTTCTATTTTATAGCCTAGGTGTGTGTAAGCTGGCTCTAGTGGAATCCTACCTCTAGGAGTTCTTGCAATAAAGCCAATTTGCAAAAGATATGGCTCATAAACATCTTCAATGGTTTCTGGCTCTTCACCAGTTACAGCTCCAAGGGTGTCAAGACCAACAGGTTTGCCTTTAAAATTCTCAATCATAGTCTTTAGCATTTTTCTATCAACGCCATCAAGACCAATGTTGTCAATATCCATTTTTTCAAGTGCAAGATTGGTTATTTTTTCGGTAATCTCTCCATCGTTATACACATCGGCAAAATCACGTACACGCTTGATTAGCCTATTGGCAATTCTTGGAGTTCCTCTGCATCTAGAAGCAATCAAATCTGCAGAAACCTTGTCTATATTTGCACCAAGAATACTTGCTGACCTTGAAACGATTTTTTCAAGTTCTTTATTTGTGTAAAGTTCAAGTTTGCAGAGCACACCAAACCTATCACGGAGTGGGCTTGAAATGTTACCTGCCTTTGTTGTTGCACCAACGAGCGTAAAGTTTGGAAGAGATATTCTCATAGACCTTGCAGATGGTCCTTTGCCAATAATAAAGTCTATTGCGTGGTCTTCCATTGCAGGGTACAAAATTTCCTCGACGCTTGTGTTTAGCCTATGGATTTCATCAATAAACAAAACATCATTTTCGTTAAGGTTTGTGAGAATGCTGGCAAGGTCGCTTGGCTTTTCAATTGCAGGACCTGAGGTTTGCTTGAAATTTGTCCCCATTTCATTTGCAATAACTCCTGCAAGTGTTGTTTTTCCCAATCCTGGAGGTCCATATAAAAGCACATGGTCAAGTGCTTCATTACGCTTTTTTGCAGCGGTGATATAGACCATCAAATTGTCTTTAACTTTCTCTTGACCAATATAGTCTTCCATTGATTTTGGGCGAAGCACGTTTTCGTACTGCTCATCATTTTCCTGCTTGGAACTAGACACAAAACGTTCGTCTTCTATATCTTTTGAACTCGTTATAAATTTGTCATAATAACTGCTGTCAAATTCTCCCATAACTCCTCCTATTTTCTAGCGTTTTTAAAGCATAGCACAACTAGTTCTTCGCTTGTTATACCATCTTTGTAATTGGTTTTTGCAAGTTCCATAGCTTCAACTTTCTGCATACCAGTAGAAACCAAAACCTCGAAAGCTTCTTCGATTTCCTTTTTGATTTTTATTGGTGCGTCTGCCTGTTCACTAACCAAAGTGTCGAGCGATGATTCACCTCCGAGTTTTTTGCTGAGCTCAAGTATAATCCTCTCAGCTGTTTTCTTGCCAAGACCTTTGATTGATGAAAGTGTCTTTATGTCACTGCCAAGGATAGCCCTTATTATATCATCAACAGGAAGCCCTGAAAGCACTGTTACTGCCATTTTTGGACCAACCCCAGAAACTAAAAGCAAATCATTAAAAAGTTTCTTTTCTTTTGCGTTTGCAAAGCCAAACAAACACATTGCATCTTCCCTTACTTGCAGATATGTGAGAATTGTTTGTGGTTCAGACTTGCCTGAAAGCGAAAAGGCTGTGTAGGTTGAGCAAACAACCTCAAAAGCCATATTGCCGGTGTCAACAACAATTGTATTTTCGTCAATATTTGAAATTTTACCTGTGAGCGAATATATCATTATTTTTTCCTTCTTTTTACAATCTCGTTTTTATCAGTCTTTTTTAGGTTATTGTTTGTAAAAACTTGAACCTCTGCCTCGGTTAGTTTAGTGTTTGTTTGAGCAAGCGTGAGAGCAACAGCTAAAGCGTCTGCCGCGTCGTCTGGTTTTGGAACGTTTCTGAGCCCAAGAAGTGTTTTTGTCATAAACTGAACGGATTTTTTATCAGCTTTTCCGTTGCCAGTGATTGAAAGTTTGATTTGCATTGGTGTAAATTCAAAAACATTTGGAACTTCTTGAATTGCAGTACAAAGAATAACGCCTCTTGCCTCAGCAACAGCAATACCTGTTGTGATGTTTTGGTTAAAAAACAATTCTTCAACAGCAATCGCATCAGGTTTGAACTTATGAATTAAGCACTTCATACCATCTTGAATCATTGCAAGCCTAACTGGAAAATCCTCTTCTTTTGGAGTGTTTATTGCACCATAATCAATAACCCTGCACTTACCCCTATT
>CAZFPH010000011.1:0-16920 GCA_964520955.1 uncultured Lachnospiraceae bacterium | reverse complement strand
TTTCTGTAATCAAACAATAATTCCAGAAGGAACGTCGTTTATTAACTACTTTGGGAATACATTAGGAAATGTTATTGCAGGAATCGGCCAAGCTATTTGTGTCGGATTTTATTTTGTGTGTAAATGGCTTTTAGCAGTTGTTGACTTTTTGCAGTACTTTATTCAAAAACTCATAGGTCTTGACTATTGGCTAAGTTCAGGTAAAAAGACAATGAAAGGTGCAACCGATAACGATATGCTCTTTAAGTTCCTTTACAACGATATGGTTCAAAAGGTGTTTAGAGCAATGACGGCAGTGTTTGTTGTTCTCCTTATTATCTTTACCGTTGTGGCTATTATCAAGCAAGAGTGGGGATACATCACAGGTGGAAACTTCGGTGATGGCAAAAACTCAAAGACCGGTATCATTATGAAATCTATGAAAGCTATCGCTCTTGTGCTTATTTTCCCAATGATGCTTATGGTTGGTGTAATTTCTTCTAACGCTATCTTAGCTTCTTTGGTAAAAGCGTTAAATATCGATATGTCTTCAACATTTGGTGGCTCGATATTTGCTATAGCTGCACAAACTGGTAGTAGATACCGAATATATGCTGATAACAACGAGCGAAGTCCAGTGTCGCAATCAGTTACATTCTATGTTAACAGCACAACGGGTGCTTGCGTGGAGTATGACCCTACTGTTTCATACTATAGCTACTTAGAATTGATAAATAATACAAATATAGTGAAATACACAATTGATTCAGTGTTCACGGCTGTTAATCCAGTAAAATACACAAAAAAGAATCCTTTCTCTGGCTATTGTGTTCAAATGGAATTTGAAGGTAGCACTGATCCAAAACCTGTTATGGTTTACTGCTCATCAGATGACAAAGCAAAATATTACTATTACCTAAAAAATATCTTAGGAGTATCAATCCTTAGTCAAACAAATCAGTTTAACTCTGAAATTTATGATGATGTTAAAAACTCTATGAAGAGTAAGGGTAGCGGTTCATTCCCAGGATTTATTTCTGGACTTAGACTTGATGATATTGCAAGTGGTGATTTGATTGACGCTTGCTATAATTCTTGGAACTACGTTTCAGTTTATACGCAAAAGAATGCTTTTGAAAATACGTTAGATTATGCAGTTGCCAATAATGCCGAACTTAAAGAACATTATGGTCTTGGTTCTACATCTAACGCCAAAATTATGTACAACTCTGACACAATCTCTCCATATTTCGATGGTGGACAATTTGGTGTTGTTCAAATGAGGTCTGAATATTATGTTGCTGCTGAAGTTATTGATTTTATCAATGAAAAGCAGGCTGACCTTTATATTTTAGACGCAACATCTAGTTCAATTGAATGGGGTATTGAGAACTATACTGTTAATTCAAAGTGGACAAATGCAACATCTGATGGAATAAATGGTGTTGGTAAGGAAATTGGGGAATACAATTATTACAACTTTATTGTTTCTTACTCTGAAAGTTGTCCAGATAACGAAGTTGGAAATGTTTTGTACTCTGCAAGGTTTGGAACAAGTAGTGAACTTGATGGTTCAAAATATATCTATTGCTGGAAGAGAGGCAATGTTTATGTTCCACTATTAAATGGAGTGCCTTATACAGATAGTATAACAGGTGATAGATACGATTTTAAATCTTCGTATTATTCAGATACATATAAAGGTGTTGTGTTTGCAAAGGGTGTGTTTGATACAACATCAACAAACCAAAACTTTGGTGAACCAACCTATATTCAAACATCTGCAACAGGATATGATGGTGATGACCCAATAGCAATTGGCGACGAAAAATCTTATTATTATTCAATGGAACAAACTGGTTCATTTCTTCAATATGCTAATGGGACAGATATTTCAAATGTTGAGTATACAGTAAAAGGTGTTAATATGCCAGCGTCTTTCTCGACAGGATATTCACTTGGAAGAGCGGTTGAAGGAACATCTGATAAATACTATATTTTAAATAAACAAATAGTTGACGAATCTACTGGTGCAGTTGAGGAAGAAAAGTATCAATTTAACGAAACATTCATAACAGAAATGACTATTTCTTTGCAAAAAGCGTCGTCTAACACGGTTTCTGCAAGTTATGCAAATGTTAAAAATGCAGTATCTAACGTAATTACGCAATATTTGTTCGTTACAGGCGAAAATTACTATTTTGTTGTTCAGCATGATAGTAAAAATGAAACCATTAGAACCCTCAGTGTTACTGATACCGCAGGAACGATTGCGACTGAAGGTTCAGATACTATAAAAGGTTTAAAAGTTACTTATGATTTAAAAGCTACTTACACAAAAGGTTCAACAAATATTCCAACAACTATTTCATTAGACTTGTCTAGCGTGTTCTTTGAGTATGTTGGTGATAAAAATGGACTTTCAATGTTCAGAACAACTGAAATGCAGTTTGTTAAGGTTGAAAGTGGCTCAACAACGTATGTTGACAAAGCAATGTATATTAATGTTGTGTTTGATACAACGGCTCAAAATTTGGTGAGTTTTGGTGAAGAGAATAAATTAGTTTGTGCAACGCCAACATCAGATTCTAACAATCAACAACAATCATTATTCTACACGGCAAAATTATACAGCTTTATGCATGGATACAACTCTAATGACTATAAAGTTTATAAATATGATATCAATTCAAGAAAAGCAAATGTTGCTGCGGATGTCGCAGACGATAAAAAGTTTGAAATAAGCATCAATAGTGATTTTACTTGGGCTTTAGATTCTACAGAACTTGCACTTTATGATGGAAAAACTTATGTTGCAACACTTTACAAAAAAGCACAAAGCTCCACATCAACAGAGATAATTAATGCAACTACTCTTGCTTCTATACCAACAAGCATTAACTATGATGGAAATGTTTATCAAAACATTAAAAGCACCAATAGTTTTGAAAGTAAAGACAAGTTAGAAGAGTATTTTGGCAAAGTAAGCAAATCACTTATTGTTGGCTTCTATCGTGATAATGCAAACACAAAGTTTGGCTACTACGATCACAATTTTGGTGGACTTATCACAGGTAAATTCCGTTTGAAAGTTTCTTTAATGATTAAAGAAGTTGAAACTGAAATGAGTAGTTACTTAACAATTGATGACGGATTGCTATTTGACTATTTCTTTGATGGAACAATCAAACTTCAAACATTCTATGTTCCTAGCAAAGTAGCTTCGCCAATTGGTGTAAGTTTCTGGATAATTATGATTTCATCGGCACTTATAATAAAAGTTCTTGGAACTTCGCTGTGGGGTGTTATTAAGCGTTTCTATGAAATCACACTTTATTATATTGCGATGCCTGCCGTTGCATCAACAATGCCTTTAGACGAAAAGGATTCAAGGTTCAAAACGGCAATTCAGACACCGCTTATCGGAAAAGTTCTAAGCACGTATGGTGTAATACTTGGCATCAATGCATTCTTCGTATTGCTTGCACCTGTAAGGTCGCTTTCTAACGTGTTTACAGCGGAAGATATAGCAACGTCTGGTAGCTATTTCTTGCAACATTTACCAATATCAGTTAAGTTGCTTAATAGTTATGTTTATATACTATTCTTACTCGTTGCATTCACTATGATAAACTCGCTTCCGGGTATGATTTCTCTGATTGTTACAGGCAAGGAAGGTAACGACATATTAAAGAGTGGTCAAGCAACAAAAGACCAAGTTAATACAACTATGCAACAGGCTGGTGGTGTAATTTCTGGACAATCATTTATGGAAGGTGCATCTAAATTTGCAAAAGGTGCTGCTCAAATGATTCCTGGTGGTGCATTTGCTAAAAAGGCAGCCGGTGGAATTAAACACGGCGTTGATGGTATTATGGACCACTTTAAAGACGATGCTGCTGCTGGAGATGATGGAGATGATAAGGGTGGCAAAAAGTCTAACAGAATAGAAGAAGAAGGAAATGAAACCCCAGGAGGTGGTCCAGGCGGTGGAGCTGGTGGTGGTCCAAGCGACAGTACACCTACTGGTGGGGAAACAACAGAAGGTGGTGAAACTGGCGATACTTCAACAGATACAACCGAACTAACTGAAGTTGATCCAATGAATCCAAATTCAGGACGAACTTCAATGGAAAATGCAGCTCCAGGTGGTTCAGGTGGTTCAGGTGGTCCAGGTGGTTCAGGTGGTCCAGGTGGTTCAGGTGGTTCAGGTGGTCCAGGCAGTGTTCCTGGTGGTGGTCCAAATGGTGGAACACCTACTGGTGGGGAAACAACAGAAGGTGGCGAAACTGAAGTTGATGAAAATGGAAATCCTGTAAACCCTGCCGGTGCAGAAGGTGCTGTTGGTGAAGTAACCGGAGCTGATGCAAAGCAAAACGATATGGGCACACCAGTAGGCGATAAAGCTCCTGCTGAGCCTGGCAAAGAAGGTGAAAAGAAGCCTGGCGAAGCCGGTGCTGAAGGTGATGGAAAGAAAGAGGGTGAAGCTGGTACTGAAGGTGATGGCAAGAAAAAGAAACCATCATTTATGGATTTAGTTAAAGCTGATTCAGATGCTGAAGTTGGCAGAATGAAAAAACATGCCCGTGCTGGTGTAAGTTTTGTTACAGGAATTGGCAAGGGTATCAAAGATGTATCTGGAAAAGTTGGTCATGCATTAAAACCTGCAAATGTAAAGAAATTTATTGCTAAACATGGTAGCAACTTCCTCAACAAACATCCAAAACTCAAGAGTGCATTCGAAAACACAAAGAGCTTTATCACAAAGAGTGCTAAGGCTATAGATAAGGGTCTTGGACATATTGTTAAAACACCAAAATATATCGCAAATGGTGTTAGCTGGGCTGCTAAGAAGGCTGGCAAAGCAGTTAAAGCTGGTGCAACAGCAACAGCAAACTTTGCATCTAGAGTGGGAACAAAGTTTATGGCTAAGAACCCATGGATTGCAAAGGCTGCAAGGGGTATTAAAGCTGGTGCAACTGGCTTAAAGACAGGATTGACAGTTGCTAAGAATTGGGTTAAAGCTCGTCCTGCAACAATTCAAAATGCTGTTAAGCGTTTTGGTGGCAACTTAAAAGAACGTACAAATAGATTTTTAACTAGTGATCACTGGCTTGCAAAGGCAACCGTTAAAGTTGCTGCACGTGGATACACAGCTTATAGAGGGGTTAAAGCTGTTGGTGAAAAACTTGCTAAGACAAAAGTTGGTCAAAGCATTATGGAAGGTGCAATGACCAGAAAAGCTGAACGCACAGCCGCAAAAGAAGAAAAGAAACGTGCCAAGGAAATGTCAGAACATTACTCAGCTAAGGGTGAAGCTCTTGAAAGAGGCAGAAAGAGACAAGAGTATGCAAATGCTGAAGCAGACGAAAGAGTTGCAACAAAAGCATTTAACAAACTTGGTGGTTCTGCAAAAGCTGCAGAACTTGACACTGAAATCCAAGCTCTTCAAGCTAAGACTCAAGCAGAAGGATTTGATGCTGAGTCTAAAGAAGGCAAAGAAGTTGTTAAAGAACTCAAGAAAAAGACAAGAGAAAGAGAAGTGCTTACTGTTGTTGAAGAAAGAATTAAAGAAGCAACAACAAGAAAAACAACAGTTGGCAATGCTTACCAAGAAAAATATGGCGTTTCTGTTGAAGATGATAATCATGTTGTTGGCAAGAAATTTGCTTTAGGTCTCAGCATTAATCAAGCTGTTGAAGAAGAAACTCTTGCAACAAATCAAGTTGAAGAATCTAAGTATGTTCTTGCCTCAAAACGAAAAAAGAAAGAAAAACTTGATGAGGAAATTGCAAACGAAACAGATAGTGGCAAGAAGAAAAAACTCGAAGCTAAACGAGATGCTCTTGTTCAAGAAATTGCAACTGAAGAAGATACCCTTAAAAAGGCAACAAAAAGCCAAGAATCAGCTTCTAAGAAGAGAACAAAATTAGAACAAGATTATGTGGCATCATTCGGTGTTGCTTATGAAAATGATGGAGACGTTCAATTGGGTGTTGAAGGCCCTGAGCATGGTAGCTACATCACAAAGAGCGGTAGAAAAACTAGACTTTCTAGAGGCTCATATAATGTTGACCCATCACAATATGATATTTCTAGTGAAGATGTTAATGCAGAAAGAGGAATACATTTCTCTAGTTCGTTAGTGAATGCTGGTGCAAGTGGTACGGGTAACACCGCTGGTCGAATGATAGCAAGAGCTATCGAAACTGGCGAACCACTCACAGAGGCACAAATTCAGGCTATTACTGTTGCTGAATTTAACGAGGCTGCAGTTGCAGATTCTAACTTTGTTGAAAACAAAACAACAGCAAGAGCTAATCTTGTAAGAAACAAAGTTGGTACAACAGTAGGCAGACAAATCGCTGCTGAAGCGTTTGCTACATTTGCTGAAACAGTTGTTGATGAATCTCTTGCAAGTAATGGCTCAACAACTGCACAGAAAGTTTTAGCAGCAGTTAATGGTGCTAATGGAAAAGCTGGCTTGCTTACAAGCAGTATGAGAACAGAGCTTATTTTGTCAACAATGAGCCAAGAAGACCTTGAAAAATACAATAGTCTTGGAGCTGATGGCAAAGCTAATATGCTTGCTTCATACAAGAGCTTTACATCTATTGGTGTTGATGGTTCAGTTGGATTTACTGTTGTAGATTCAGATGGAAAAGCCGTTAAAGTTGATTCTCAAACAACAGATAAAGTTGTTTCAGGTATGCTTTCAAGCGGTAGAATTTCTGATGAGGCAATTGAAAGTGCAATCAACAAAACTGGTACAGGTGCAAACGTTGACGCAGCAATAGCTCAAAACGTTGCGATGGCTATTGATTTTGATGGCGAGAATGCAAACACAACAACAAGTGCTCTTGCGAAGTCCGTTTACAGCAAGGCTGCTGAAGACGATGATATTGTTGCTGAAGCAATCCTTAGACATATGGAAGGTAGCAAAGGCACTGAACTTTATGATAGATTCCAATACGAATTTAATCTTGGTGGTGCTGACCTCAGCGATCAAGCAACTAGGGGTAGAGTGCTTGACCAAATCAAGATGTTTAGAAAGAGTAATAACGCAAACGTTATCACAACTATGGATAGTGAATCTTATGGTGCTGAATTCACATCTGTTGTTAAAGAACAAGTTGCTAGTGGGGCAATAAAAGTAACAGCTTGGGATTTGGCAGATGAAGAAACAAAAGAAACATTCTCAGCAAAAACAAGAGCAAACTTAAGAGAAGCTTCAAATCATAGTATTTTAGATGGTGCAACAGAAGAAGAAAAAACCAACATTATTGCAAACACTGTAACCAATGTTATGCAACAATCTGGTGGTTCATCACCAATTTTGCAACAAATTCAACAATCAGGCTTCATTGCAAACGTAACAAATGATGAACTTAAAAATATGGCTCCTGCAACGCTGAAAGCTTTGGTTGGAAAAGATGATGTAGAATCATTGACATCTGAAGATAAAGCGTTCTTAGGATTTGTTAAGGCTTCTAAGGGTGGTTCATTTAATAGTGTTTATGCTCAGGAAGCTGATGATTATAAGAAAGCTTATGCAAATAAAAACTTAAGAGTTAAGGCATTTGTTGATCTTGATAATGAAATAAAGGCAACGGCAGTTGCTCAAAACAATATGACTGATGTATATGCTCAAGCAGCAACTCAAGATGGTGCTTTGGCACTTACAGAAGGTGAAATTACAGACATTCAAGCAGATTTCGTTGTTCAAGGAATTACAAATAATGCAACAAGAGAAGAACTTAATAGATTATACAAGGCACAAACAGGGGATAGTAGTGTATCTGTGAATAGTGCTTCAAAAGAGGAACTTGCTAAGTTCTTAAGTTCAAATCAAAGAGCGTCAAATCTTGTTATGTCTCAAATGAAAACAGAGGGATATTCATTTGCAAGTCATGCTAACGATAACTTTGAATTATACTTTGCTAGAACTGAAGATGAAAGAAAGAAAGAACAAGAACTCTCAGTTGCAGCAGTTAGAAAGAATGCTCCTGCAAGTGTATTCCACGCATTTACTGCTTCAAATATTGAAAATAAAGACGTAATCACTCGAGATTTATTTGCTGAATTTGCTGGCATTGATGATAAAAATAGTACTGCTTTCGTTGGTGCTATGCAAACAATGAAGAGAATGGGTGTTGATTTTGACACTCTTAACAGAAATGGTTATGACAATAGAGCTATTGTTTCTGCATATAAAATGGCTCAAATGTTTGGTGTTATTGATGCTTCTGGAAATAAATTAAGTGATGGTCAGATTACTGATTTCCTTGAAAGCTCACCTGCACGTGATATTGAAATACTTAAAAAGATGCAATCAATGTCTAAAGACGACCACGATAAATTATTTGCTGGCGGAAAAGATTTTGATGGTATTGCTTCAACACTTGTATCACAGCGTTTAACAAGTGACCAAAAAGAAGGACTTATCTATTCTATTGCCACAAGTGGATATGTTGGACTTTCTGAAGACGAACAAAATTACGTTATTACAACAATGGCAAAGAAAGATGATAGAATTGTGTCTGCAGCTGATGAGGCTGGTGTATCTGTCTCTGATTATTTAAGAAGTGAGGCTGGTAGCAAAGATAGAAAACGTCTTGAAAATAATGTGAAAGGTATGTCATATTATGAACTTCAGGGTTTAACTGAAGGTAAAGACAAGGCAGAAATTTATGGTGAAGTTAAAGCTGCTGTTGATGAAGAAAAGACAGTTTCAGAAATTTATAGGACACAGAGTGGACTTATTACTTCTGCAGACGTGCGTCAAGATATGATTAATAATTCTGATGCAGAAGCTAACTACTTTGTTGCTAGCACTTATGCTGGAAAATTGGATACTATATCTACTTCAGAAAGACACCAAATTGCTATTGAAGCACAATATTCTGCACTTGAGCAAAGTGATGGAACTTTGATTAGTGAAATAAGAGGAAATAGTGTAGGAGATATTCAAAGAGCTCAATATTATGCTATGTTTGCTGATGTTGCATCTAATTCATCTTACGATGGATATATTCAAAGCATTAAAAATAGCAAACAGTATAGAGAGGCTTTGAAAAATAATAACTTTGATGAAGCACTTACTATTGGCAAGATATTAACCGAAGATATGTCAAAGAGCACAATCCTTGATGTAAGCAAAATGTCAGGAGATAAGGATGATCGCTACAAAGAAATATTCCTCGAATTTGATACCTCTGCCACTTATGCAGGTGTTATCACACAAATAAGAAATTCTGCTGAATACAAAAAGGCAAGCAAAGAAGAAGGATTTGATGATCAAATATTTGTTGGTAGAGCACTCGAAGCTAGAATAAATAGTGGTTTATTTAAGGAAAATCAAGCATTCCTTGCACAAGTTCAAGAAAGAACTGAAAAACAAGAAATTATCAAGAGAGTCAGTGAGTACGATCCATCGCTTGCAATTCAACTTGATGCTGTTGCAACTGATGCTATAGACCTCGAGAACAAAAAGAGACTTGCAACTGGTAGTGATTCAAGAATCAGAGGATATGCTGAAGCAATTAAGTCTAATAGTTCATTATACAAAGAAGCAAGGAAAGCTTTCAGAACTCAAAAAGGATTTAGTGGTAAAGAACTTGAAGAAGTTGATGAAACAACAAGAAACAATTTCCTCGCTACAACATTCTTAAGTACACTCAAACCATACGAACGTGAACAAATTCAAGAGGAAAGAGTTGGTATTGATGCAACCTATATCAGAAAAAGACTTGGTGATAATGCCGAGGAACAAATTAAAAAGAAGAGAATTAACGGACGTAATTTTACTTCTATTAAAGATTTTGTTGAATCTGCTAATTCTAGAGGAATTTCAGTTGACAGTGCACTTGAAGAATTTGGATTAATTAAGTCTGAATCTGAGTTAAGAGCAGAAGCCGAGGCAGAGTATGCAAAATCAAAAGGTAAAGCTCCAGTTACAAGAGAAGAGAAAGATAAAGCCTACTCTGAGTACCTTGATAGGCTAATCGTTAAAAATATGTCAGATACTGATTTTGACGATATTTACACAGCAAGTAAGCACGAAAATTATGGTGAAGAAGTTGGAGTATTTGCTAGCGTTAAGAAGAGTATGATTAAGCGAAAAGTAGAAAGCGGTGAGGTTTCAACAGTTCCAGATGTTTCAAAGATGACGCCTGCTCAAAAACGTGCGTATGAATACAGAAGAAATCTCATTCAACTAGAAACAAGAAATGATGCAAATCCACAAATTCTTGCTAATACATTTAGAAATTCAACACTTGTTAATGAAGATTCAATCGTTAATGGTATTATCAGAAATATGGGTAGAAGTAAAGGTGTTAGTGATATAACTGCCATTCAAGCCGAACTTCTTAACAAAAATGAAAGTTTTATTACCAATATTTACGCTAATTTACTTAGAAATACCAATGACAAAAACTCTAGAACAGTCTACTCTGAAATTATTGGTCAATACAACAAAGATAATGGCAATGTTAACAAATGGGGAACACTTTCTGAAGCTGAACAAAACAAAGTATTGTATGATTATATGAACAATGATGCATTCCTTAAGAGAATAAAGAGTAAGGGTGTGGCATCTGTTATTTCAGCAAAAGATGATGCTGTTAACCAAGCTATTAAAGATGGTTCTGTGAATACAAGTGATTATAAGAAAGCACTTGACGACCGAACAATTGGGGAATACTTAAGGTCTCACGAAATAGTCAAAGACCATTTGGTTGGAATTGCGGCTGGAGATGTTACATTAGCTCTTGACGAAGATACAAAGAGAACAAGGCAAATTGATGCTGTTATGAGTTCTTCTGCATTGCAAGCACAAACAGCTCTCAAAATGCTTCAAAATCAGCAACTTTCTAACAGCAAAATTAGAGATATGATTAAAGATATGCTCACTAATGAAAGTTCTAGGTATTATAATAGAGACATTGCTAATTTATTCAGTCAAGCTACAACAAAAGAAGAAAAAACAAGGGCAAATGAAACCTTCAATGGCTACTATAAGGCTAATTTCTCTCAACTTATGAGCAATCTTGCAATGGATACTTACTTTGATTCTGGTAAGAATGGTCAACTTGTTTTAAGAGAAAGAGTAAATGGTCAAAACGTAGCAGAACAAATGGGCAAAGCTATTGAACAATTATCTGCAGAATCAAAAACATTTAAAGCAAATGTTTATGATAATTTAGCTAAGGTTATTAGTCCATCAAGCAGGGCTTCTAGTGCTGAAAAATCTAACTTCTTTGCAAGCGAAAGGGCATCTTCTGCTAGTCAAGTTAGAACACTTGGTGAAGAGTTTAGCTCTCTCGGAAAAACTATTGCCACTTTTGGTGATAGATTTGCTAAAAAGAAAGACGGCTCAACAACGTCACTTACTGGCGATGGATTGTTCTCAAGTATATTTACAATTTCTAAAAATGTGGGCACAGAATTATTTAAAACATCAAAAGGTGGTATTGTAAAACTTGTAGATGGTGCATTTAATGGTGCGGTTTACAAGCTTACAAAGAAACTTCCAAAGACACACAATAAGTACAATGAATGGAACAGTCTTATTCAAAAGAAGATTTACGATGTTAAGAGAGGAAATGGTGAGTACTCAAGCTTCACAAGAGCTCAAAGACAAGCCGAAGTTGAAAAACTTGAATCTCAAAAGATTGTTGACTCACTTCCAGATAGTTACTACTCAATGTCTGCTGAGGAACAAGCTAAATTCAATGCACAACAAAATATTTACAAGCAACAAGCATTCATAACTAATATTAGTAAGATTATTAAGAAAAACGAAAAAATGACAGCACCTAAAAATACAAATGTGTTTAAAAGATTTGCTGATAGTGTTGGATACTCACTTGGATTTGTTGGTGGTATGGCATCAGAAAATGTTAAGGCACAGCACAAGCAAGACCTTTCTGATATTGAAGCTGCAATTGATAGATATAACGCAACAAAAGCTATGAGAAACAGAGGTGTAGACTTTGGTACAAACTTTAATGCTTTTGCAAACAATTATCTTTCTAACAGAGATTACTCTGCACTTAGTGAAAGCATTATGAAGAAATTCTTAAATGCTACAAGGGGTCAAGTGAATGTTAATGGTAAGGTTATTAACAGCAAGAGTATGCAAAACTTTAAATTTGGGGAACTCACCAAAGCTCAACAACAAATAATGATGACTATTCGTGAAGACGAATTTGCAAAAACACTCAATAAAAAACGTAGTGTTGCTGCAGCTAAAGTTGCTACAGATAACGGGGTTAACCCACAATCTTACTCAGAAGCTAAGGGTATAACAACAAATAGTGCACGTTACAAAAATGGTGGAAGCAGATACTTGCATATGCAATCTGCAATCGTTAAGTCTAGTGTGAAACCATCATCTTACATTAATAGTGTTGAATCTAGAGTTAGAAACGAAAACGAAATGATTGATCTCCAATCTAAGTATGATAAGATTGTTAAATTCAACAATACATACAAGGGTGATAAAGCAGGTTACAAAGAGGCACTTTCTCAATATATTAACGACGCTGATTTGGTTAACAGAATATTCAATCGTTATAATAAGACATTTGGTATTAGCAGGGGAACCATAGCACCAACAGCTGTACAAAAACAAACTATAATTAATGGTTTGCTTACCGATATGCAAAATGTAGAAAACAGAATGAGATATGGCAGAGGTGGATACATTCCAGCTAGCAGACAATCTGCTACAAGGCATCTTGGAAAGTCATATACAAATTCTGTAACCGATTCAGAAATGAAGAGAGATGCTAATTTTGCAAATTACTTAAGTAATACAATCAAACAGTTCAGAATGCAACAAAAAGCTTTGAGTTACGACCAATTGTATAGTATGTTAACCCCAGCACTTAGAAATGAGTTTAAGGGTCAAAAGAGAACAGACTTCACAAGTTGGGGTGATGATAGAAAGAAAGAAGAACTTTTGAAATATCTTGAAAGAAGGCATACAAAAGCTGTCAACAAGGTAAATAAAAATATGTTCTTCACTGGAGATAGGCATAAGATTACAAACCTTAATGGTACTTATGTTCAAAGGTCTAGCATTATGAAATCTGGCGTTTCACCAGTTGTTATGAATGCTATTAGAACAAGTGGTTCAACAATTTATCAAAATCTTGTTCAAAACTACAACAATGCTAGAACAAAGGTTGATTTAGAGCAATTGAATATGGATAGACTTGCTAGACGCTTAAAAGAGGTTATGAGTGGTGTTCAAAATGCTGCCACAAGAATGGAAGCTCAAAGAATTCGTGAAGCTCTTAATAACTCAAGAATTAAGATGAGAACTTACAAGTCAATTTATAGCGAAGCTGAGAGAAAGAAGAAAGATTATGAGCAATCATTTGCTAGCAGAGAAATCAAGAAAGCTGTTGCTCAAAATGCTCCAATTACCTACAACACTGCAGCTGGCAGAGAATTATTTGCAAAATATAGATTCCCAGTTGTTAGACCTGATGGTTCAAGATATGATATTAAACCTGGCTCAATTGCTGCTAAGGAAGTTGAAAGGGTTATCGGTGACTTCATTATGAGGTATAAGAACCAAATTCAATATATGGTTAAACAATCTATTGCTCCTGAAATGGAAGATCTTAGAAAGAGATTAACTAATGACTTTGGTAGAAACTACGCTAACTTGAAATCTACAACTAAATCATTACTAAACAAAATTGAAGAGCTTGGTAGGTCTACAAAGAAATCAGATAGAGATACAAGAGAGAAACTTAAAACTAACTTACAAAAAATTCAAGAAACTGAGAAAGAACTTATCATCAGACTCAGGGCTTTAGGTATCGATGTTAACGATATTTCACAAATTGTAAACTCGGGCGTAAAGTAATAAAAAAAGATAAGAAAAATATATACTAAAATGGAAACTTTTGCCACAAAATGTGGCAAAAGTGCCTTTAGTATTTGCTAGATTATTTATTTTATTATATACTATAAACAAGGAGATTTTACTATGGAAAGAATGATGCCAAAGTCGACGAAATTCAAGGTCCAATTTTTCAAAGGTCTTAACTTTTCTGATATTTTCGTAGTTCTGTTTGCACTTGTGATTGTTGCACTTGCTTGGACAAGTGGATTTTCTCTTATACCAAAAATTGTTATTTCCGGTATAACCGTATTTATAACATTTGTACTATTTTTAAGCTTTGAACCAGGTGTTAAATTATACAAACAACTTGGTGACTTGCTTAAACATATATTTGGTATTAATAATTACAAAAAGATGAAGGGTTCATCAAAAAAGAATACTAAAAACTTGTTGCCTTATGCAGGAATTTTAGAGCAAGAGTATGACGAAAAAAGACAAATAGGTATCATTGACTATAAAGAATATTTTGGTGCAGCTATTGAGGTTTCGAGCCTTCAATTCTATATGCTTGCAGAATCAAGACAAAATGCTTACATCGACACTTTGGAGAGTGCTCTTAAAACAGTTTCTCCAGAAGACCTTGGTGCAATCTATAAATTCTCAAGACCTATGGTTTTTGATAATTACATTGATAACGAATGTAAAAAGAGAGAAGATATTCTTGAATCTGTAAGAAATGGCTCAACAAACATTAATGAAGCCAGACCAAGACTTGAGATTGCTGAATCAAGAATTCAACATCTTGAGCAAATGAATGTTGATAGCGAATTTCCTGTTTATAAAGACCACTTGTATTTAGCCTTTTACAGCAAGGATATAAGAGGTTTAATTCAATCAATAAACTTTGTTGCTAGCACCATTGAAAGTGGTTCTGGCGGTGCAATGGAATGTAAAATTCTTGACAGAAAACAAACAGCAGTCTTTTTGAAAAGTTACTATTCAATTAACTTTGACGAAAGAGACGTTAGAAATATGGACCCTAAAGATTTGCTCGATTGGGTTTGCCCAGACAAAATCACTTTTGGTTTAAATGGTGTCAAAATTGATGGCAAAGGCTATAGGTTCTACGAATTATCTGACTATCCTCTTGCAGTACCAAATGCTTGGGGAAGGTCATTCTTCTCAGTACCTGGTTCTAAAATCTGTGTTAAGTTTAAACCAGTAGAGCAGGGCGAGGCTGAGAAACGTTTGGATAAAGCCATTATGGACGTTAGAATTGCTGCTTCTGAAGGTAGCACAAAAGCTTCTAACATTATGGAAAACCAAACACACATTGAAACACTTACTCACTTGCTTCAATACATAAAGCAAGGTTCAGAAGTTCTCTGTGATACAAATATTTACGCAATGGTAGAAATTGAACAGAAGAAAATATTCAAAACACAAGTTCTTCGTTCAGGTTTCAGGGTTTATGACCTTTTTGCAAAACAAAAAGAAGCATTCACAAACTGTAACGTTTCAAGACGTATGACCATCAAGAGGTTTGAAAGAGGTATTAACTCTTCAACGCTTGCAGCTATTTTCCCATTCGTATCTGACTCAATTCAAGATCCTAAGGGATTCTATGTTGGTATGAATAGTGAACCGGTATTCTTGGATTTCTTCCAAAGAGACAGGGAAAGAGTTAACTCAAACATGGTTATTATGGGTAAATCTGGTGGTGGTAAATCATTCTGTACTAAATCACTACTTGCAAACCTTGCGGCAGAAAATAGTAAAATCTTCATTCTCGACCCTGAAAAAGAGTACGATATTATCGCTCGTAATATGTACGGAAAGGTTATCGACGTAGGTTCTGCTAGAGAAGGCCGTATCAATCCGCTTCAAGTTAACGCTTCACAAGACGAAGAAGATGGTGAAGGAAACGTTTCACTTGCGATGCATATGCAGTTCCTTGAAACATTCTTTGGAATGATTCTTGAAGGTATCACAATGGACGGTATGGAACTTTTGACAGAAGCTTTAAAAGAGCTTTACGCAAAGTTTGGTATCACAAACACAACAAATATTGAAACCGTAAAAGCAGAGCAATTCCCAATAATGCAAGACTTGTATAATTACATTTCTGAAAAATATGAGAATTCTACTGACGATTACAATAGAAACAACTATAAGATTTTAAAAATCTATCTTAACAAATTCGCTGAAGGTGGACGTAACGCACAGCTTTGGAATGGTCCATCAACAATATCTTCAGCAGAAAACTTTATCGTATTTAACTTCCAGTCACTTCTTGCTAACAACGCCGGTGCGGTTTCTAACGCACAGATGCTTTTGGTTATGAGATGGCTCAACAACGAAGTTATTAACAATAAAGACTACAACGCTAAATATCATACAAATAGAAAAATTATCGTTGTTATCGACGAGGCCCACGTATTCATTGACCCTAAGCAAACCGTTGCTCTTGACTTTATGCAACAGATGGCTAAACGTATCAGAAAATACGCTGGTGCACAAATCGTTATTACTCAGAATATCAAAGACTTTACTGGTTCTCCAGAAATTGCGAGAAAATCAACAGCTATCATCAATGCTTGTCAGTACTCAATGATATTCGCCCTTGCTCCTCAAGATATGAACGACCTTGTTATTCTTTATGAAAAAGCAGGTAAGATTAACGAAAAGGAACAAGACACAATTGTAACTAACCCTCGTGGTCGTTGTTTCTTAATGACCAGCCCATACTCAAGAACCAACGTAGATATTCTTGTTAATGATAGGGTTAGAAACCTCTTTGAAAAGCTAAGAGATGACTTAAAATAATAAGGAGAAAAAAACTAGAATATGTTTAATTTTGTTACAAATATTTTTGGAAATATTTTCACTAGACATAGTTCTAGTTTTTTGTCTTCTATGCTGGTAATGAGTTATCTTTGGACCTGGATTAAAAATTTATTTATGAGACTCATTAACTTTGTTGTAGGGTTAATGTGGGCAATCATCAGGTGGGTGCTTGGTGTTATAGAAGCTTTTGAATACATTATCAATAGTATGCTTGGGCTTGATATGACGCT
>CAZFPH010000010.1:0-17243 GCA_964520955.1 uncultured Lachnospiraceae bacterium | reverse complement strand
GAAAACGATATTACAAACCATAAAAAGTGCCAGAATAGCATATTTGCTATTAAAATAAAAGAATTGAGCATAATATATAATTTTGAAGCTCGGCAAAAAATTCAAAGGCAAAAAATAAGATATGGTAAATTTAAAAATTGCTTATTAAGGTTGGCTGAATGACTAGCGAGGTGGTATAATGGGTGAGAGGAGAATGATATGAAATATTTAGTTGTGTCGGATATTCATGGTTCGGCAGGTTATTTGAAAAAGTTTATTAAGACTATAGAGAGTGAAAATCCTGATAAGATTATACTCCTTGGCGATGTGTATTATCACGGACCAAGAAATAAACTCCCAAAAGGTTATGCACCTATGAAAGTTGCAAATATGCTAAACTCAGTTGCTGACAAAATTATTTGCGTTCAAGGCAACTGCGACGCAGAGGTTGACCAAATGATTTCAAAGTTTGAACTTCAGCAAAGTTACGAAACCGAAATTTCTGGCAAAAAGTTTTTGTTCGTTCACGGACATCACCTAAACTTTCAAGATATGCCAAAAGGTTATGACTTTGTGTTTGGTGGACACACCCATGTTTGCGGAATTAAACCTGTGCAAGAGGTTACCTATGTTAACCCTGGCTCGCTTTCTATCCCAAAGGGTGGCACAACAAACAGCTATGCAAAAATCGATGATGGCGAAATTTTAATATTCAGCATAAAGGGAAAAGTGCTTGATAAGATTAAAATTTAATAAAAAAGAAAAGAAAAGATGCAAGTGATTGCATCTTTTTTAGTCTTGTCTAAAAGTTTCAAATTTTCTTATTTTGTTTCTAACAACCATTTTTGGTTTATTGTTGCTTAGTTTCTTTGGTCTTCCTGCACTATTTTTTGCAGGTGTTTTTTTGCTAGAGGTTGAGTTTTTATTTTCAGCGGTTTCAGGCTTTGCTTTTGTTG
This sequence comes from uncultured Lachnospiraceae bacterium, assembly GCA_964520955.1. Taxonomy (GTDB): domain Bacteria; phylum Bacillota; class Clostridia; order Christensenellales; family UBA1242; genus RGIG1681. Next base: position 16,308 of record CAZFPH010000010.1, on the reverse strand, counting down.
TTTGTGTAATCTCTTCTTTTTGAACTTTTGGTTCTTCTTTTGCAACAATTTTATTATTTTTGCTGGTTTTATTTTTAGATTTTGCGGTTTTTTCTTTCTTTTTATTTGAAACTTTTTTATCATTTTCTGTTTTTTGAGGGGCAACAACCACAGGAATATTGTTTGTTGTGATGTTTATTTCTGTGGCAGGTTTGCCTTTGTCTTTTCTAACAATTTTAATGTTTTTGCTGTTTGTGTTAACAATTGCTGTTTTACCACCACTCACTTCGATTGGCAAAGCGTCTTCTTTTGAGCTAATGGCTAAAATTTCAGGTTGAACTAAACTACTTGAGTAAGAATTTGAATAGATAGAAAACAGTGCAATTATAACTTGCGATGGCAAATAGCAAGCCCAAGCAATGTTAAAGTCTGCAGAAAGCACTTTGTGGATTATAGAGTTTTCGCTAATGGTTAAATATGAATCGCTTGCAACTTGAAGTCCAATGATGACGTCGCAAAGAATAAACAATGTTAAACCGATTGCAAAGGCAAGCGATTTTTTGCCACCAATATAAGCAAAAACAAGGTTTGTTAAAAGGTTAGCAAAATAGATTACTGAAATAATGCTTAAAAAGTCGACTTTATCTTTCAAAACAATTATGCAAGCGGTAATAATGCCAGCCATCAAAACAAGTCGAGTTACAACATTTGAAATTCTTTGTGCTTTTGATTCGGTGTTTGAAAACAAAAACAAAAAGTAGCAAAGCTGAGCAAGCAAAAAGAACACCATTCCAATGTCTGGGTTTGTATTTTTGATTAAAACCAAGAAAATATCCGCAAAAATAGTTAAAATTAAGCCAATATTAATTGAAAACGCGTTTTTATTTGGGTTAAGGAAAACTAGTGGGAATAATCCTGCAAGGGCAATTCCTGCAAATTCAAGATACCTCGTTGCTCCTGTGTCAAAAAATAATATGAGCACAAGCAAGGCAATCTCAGCAAGTGTGAAGATGAGCGACAGTATCAGTTTTGGTTTGTTTGCCTTTGATAATCTTACAGGGCTTAGCAGTTTTGCAATTGCGTAGAAAATAAGGAATATGATGAGCTCAACAATACTGAACCCAACAATATACAAAAGCAGGAATACAATGTATGGAACTTTTGGATATATGATAGATAAAACTGGGAGGGTACATTCAAATTTTGGACTAATGTAGAACATATTGAATGTTTCGTCGGTGAAGTTTGGAACAATAAAGTTTAGTGCCATAGCAACGCCAATGCAAACCACAAAGACAGCTATGCTTGAAAGGAAATATTTAAAGCTTAGTTTTTTTCTGTTATAAACAATAAAGAAAATGCCGAGCAAGATTTGCAGTCCGTGGTGAACCATTGTTTGAATGTTAATGCCAATCATTGAAATAAAGACATCGTTTGGACACAAATAAACAACAAAACCGCCAAAGAACGAAAATATTGATAAGAATGCTATAATGGCGTCACGAACTTTGCCGTCTTTCAAAAATACTACAAATGGCAACAGGTAAAGTTGCACAGAACAGAGTTGGAAAGGAAAGGCGTACCACTCATAATCCCAAACAGCAATGCTACCGTCGTATCCAAATGAAAATACGACCTGTTTGTATACCTCCAAAATCAAAATCACCAGCCAGCACACAAAAACAAAAATTCGGAAAGTTTTTTGTTTTGCATTTTTTAAAAGTAAACATACCGCAATGGTTGAGACGATAACAAGTGCGATTGCAACAAGGTGAAAAAGGCTGTAGTTGGTTGGTGTTGTCATTTCCGCCTGAAGTGCGTAAATAAATTTCTCAAATCCGTTCATAAAAACCTCTATTCTTCTTTAGAATTTCTCTAAATACATTATAACAATATTTTACGCAATATTGCAAAAATATATTTTGAATACCGCAAATAAAATACGTTTATAAGTTAATTTGCGTAAAAAAAGCACCACATAAAAGGGTGCTTTTTTTGGAGAAAAGGGAAACTTTGGAAGGGTGTAATAGAGTTTCCCATTGGGTAAGTAAATTTAGTCTATGAAGTCAGGTTTATTCCTTAAACTTAAAAGTGTCGTCAAGGATTTCAATGATGCCCTCAACTGCCTGATCAAAAGATGGTAGGTCGGTGATATTTGATGTGTCCACAGGCTCGATTTTTTTCTTTTTAGCCATGGCTTCTTCCTCCTTGATTTTTTGATTAATTTCTTTTTGAGTAAGTTTAACTTCTTCGGCTTCTTCGCCAAATGATAAAATTCTTGTAAGCTCTTCATCTGAAAGCATTTCAATTTTGCCTTCAACAATAACCTCATTCATTTCTTTTTCAAATTTGCGTTTTTTGAAGTAGATTGCAAAGAGAGAAATAAGACCAATTCCTGCAACGCTGAATATCAATATGGTGTTAATGGTTGAAAGTGTCGATGAACTCACATATTCAAGTGGAATGTTGTCCATAGAGAAGTCAAAATTTCTACCACGTCCGCCACCCATTTTTTTGCCATCAAAACCTGAACTGTCAAAATTTTCAAAACTGCTAGGGTCAAAATCCTCAGTCATTTCTGGCAATTCAGACTTGTCTTTAATAAAGTCCTTAGGAGCCTCAGAAGGGCTGAAACTGAAAGACTTTTCTTTTGCAAACAGATTTCTTTCACCGGTTAAAAGCGAACCAATGTTAACAAGATTTGTTTTTATTTGATTTAGTGTCATTTGTTTTTTGATTTGGCTAAATCCCATTTCACCACGCATTTGACTGAACTCGGTGTTTGCCATACCCTTAAAGTTAGATGTTTGGTTCTTTTTTGTTGCTGTCATAAATCCGCCACAGAGTGCGATTATAACAATGATTAAAGCAATTCCACTATCGATTTTTGAAATATGAATATGATTTGAACGTATCACACTTTTATTCATTGAATGTTCAGCCATTCTTGCTAAAAAGAATAAACCTATATAGGCAATAAACACAAGAATTAGCAGTGGTGAAAATAGAAAATAAGTGATTGGGATAAGAGCAATCAAAATTAGTTTAATTAATATGAATATATTTGGGTTGAGGGTGTGCTTCCACTTTTTTCGAGAAATTCCCAAGGCATCTTGCTCTTCCATTCTTTGGATTTGTTTCTTTTTGCTTGAACTTGCCATAAGCCCTCCTTATTCTGCCCTCAAAGATTCAACCGGATCGAGATCAGAAGCTTTGATTGCCGGGGCAATGCCTGCAAGAATACTTATTACAACATTCAAAACAATTGCAAGTGCGTAGTAGCCGATATGGTAGCTGATTAGTGAGTACTCCAGCGTTGACATACAGATAATGTTTGTGATGAGTGAAATTACAAAACAACCAGCAACGGCCATCACGCCAGAAACGAGTCCCATTGTGCCGGCTTCAAACATAAAGAGTTTACGTATATCTTTTTTTCTTGCACCAATGGCTCTTAAAATCCCGATTTCTTTCATACGTTCGTGAACGCTTATGTATAAAACAATAAAAATCATTATTGCTGAAACCACAAGTGATATCGCTCCAACTGCTGTTAAAATATTTGTACCGAGGTCGATATATTCCATAACGCTATCAACAGAGCTTTCTTCTTGGAATACCGATGCACCGAGCGAAGTTAAGTCTTCTTTAACAGCCTTAATATAGCTTGCGTCTGAGACTGTGATGTAAAGTGTATTAACAAGATAGTCCTCGTCATCAATCAAAAGTTTAAGTCCACTTTCAGAAACAAAAACACTGCTTGCTTTTGACGAACCATAAATATCTTCATAAATTCCAGAAATCACAAATGTATCGCTATTGTCTTTGCTAAGTTTGATACTTTCACCAATGCAGGCAATGATTGAATCTTCAGTAATCGCCTTTGCTAGAGTTTCGTTAATAAGTACATAGTTTGTGGTGGTGTCTTCTTTGATTTCACCATAGAGAAGAGCAGGCTCAAATATATCTGTGTAATATGTTTGAACTTTTTTGATAGTTGCTTCATCACCATCATTGTATGTGTACTTGGCGTCAGATAAACTCATTGTTTCTGTGAGAGTGTTTATACCAGAAATTGATTTTGAGTCGCTAATTTCCGTTTCGCTAAATGCTCCGGAGTTTTTGCTTGCAATCAGTTGCAAGGATTGAGCACTTTCTGCGTATACATTATTTACATAGTTTGATAGCCCCGCACTCAAGCAAAGTATTAACAAAACCGACGCCATACCAATCGCCATTGCAACTGAAACAAGGGCACTTCGACTTTTCTTTTGCTTTACGTTTTTGAGGGACATTTTTAAAACATTTTTTGTCTTTATATTTTTTGGAACAATTTCTTTATCGCGTTTGGAATCAATGTGCAGTTTTTTGTTAACTGTATCTGAAGAAATAACTCCGTTTTCCATCTTAACAATTCTTCCACATTCGCTAGCGACCTTTTCACTGTGAGTTACAATTATTACGAGTTTTCCTGCCTCTGCAATCTTTTTTAATATTTGCATAATGATATCTGCACTATCTGAGTCAAGAGCACCAGTAGGCTCATCGGCGAGGATTATTGTTGGGTTATTAGCGAGAGCTCTTGCAATTGCAACCCTTTGCTTTTGTCCGCCAGAGAGTTGGTTTGGTAGTTTGTCAGCGTAAGCAGAAAGTCCTATTAGTTTTAGTAAGTCCATTGAGCGTTCCTCTGCTTGTTTGTCGCCAATATCGCTAATAGTCATAGCAACTTTAATATTTTCCTTTATTGACATATGTGGAATAAGGTTATAGTTTTGGAAAATTAATCCCACACGCTTTTTTCGGTAGTCGTCCATCTGCTTTTCGGTATAGTCGCGAATGAACTCGTTTTTTATAATAACACTTCCAGTGTAATCGGTATCGAGACCGCCAAGAATGTTTATTAGAGTGGATTTTCCGCAACCGCTTTCGCCAAGCAATGCAACAAGGTCACCGCTTTTAAATTCAATATCAATGCCTTTTAATACATCTTGCTTTTGAGTTTTTGTTATAAAGTAACTTTTTTTTAAGTTTGCAACTTTGAGTAATGCCATATTTTCTCCTTATATGATTTATATTATAAATCCTTAATTTGAACTTTACTTGAACTTGCTTGTTCAAAATGAGTTCAAATTCAAAAAGAAAAACAAGCAGACTTGTAATGAATTTTTTGTTTTGCTATAATGAAACTATTGGAGGAGTTATGGTTAACATATTGATTGCTGAAGACAATGAAGACCTTTGTAACTTAATTGCTGATGAACTTGTGCGTGAGGGTTATAATGTTTTTAAGACTTACGATGGTGAGCAAGCACTACGAAAATATGAGGAAAACCACGTAGACCTCATTATTTCCGATATAATGATGCCAAATGTTGATGGATATGCACTGATTTCTTCGGTGAGAGAAAAAAATAAAATAATACCAATTTTAATTATTTCTGCAAAATCCAGCCAGGTCGACAAATATAAGGGGTTTAACGTTGGCACTGATGATTATATGGTGAAACCTATCGATATTGATGAGGTTATTTTAAGGGTAAAGGCACTTTTAAGGCGTTCCAAAATTAATTCGGAAAAGTGTCTTCAAGTGGGTGGAGCATTGCTTGAGTACGACACCTACACAATCACCATTGATGGTGAAAAGGTAACACTTCCACAAAAAGAGTTCTTAATACTTTATAAACTTCTGTCTTATCCAGATAAGATTTTTACGCGTATTCAACTTATGGACGAGTTTTGGGGTGTGAATTCTGACACAAATGACATAACAGTATATACACACATTCACAGGCTTCGTGATAGGTTTTACAATTGTCCTTATTTTGAGATTGTAACGCTCAGAAATATTGGATATAAGGCGGTGTTAAAACAATGAAAAGAAAACCAAAGTTAGCAAAAAAAACGCGTAGTCTCACAAAACTTTTCTTAAAAAATATGCTTGTGGTTTTTGCGTGTTTTTTATTTACTATACTAATCATTTCGCTGATACCGATTGCTGGTCCAAGTTTTGAAAAAATGCCAAAAGCACACCGAAACCCAATTACTGTGGTTTTTGTTTTGCTTGTTATGGGGCTAGTTGTTGGTGCTTTGGTATCTTTCATCAAAGCAAGGAATGTTATTGTTCCGCTTAGTGAGATTGAAAAGGCTATGATTGAAATTTCAAAGGGCAATTTTAATGTTCAGGTAAAAATATTTGGAGAGTCGGAATTTAACGACTTTATTGACACATTTAACAAAATGGCAAAAGAATTAAAAAACAATGAAACGTTAAAGTCGGACTTTATTTCAAATGTTTCGCACGAGTTCAAAACACCGCTTTCGGTAATCCAGTCTTATTCAAAAATGCTCAAAAGGTCAGACATTGATGAAGAAACAAAAAAACACTATCTAGAGGTTTTAGAAAACAATGTTAAAAAACTTACAACACTCACAAGTAATATCTTGAGTTTGTCAAAAATTGAAAATCAGGAGATAGTTATTAATAAGTCCGAATTTTTGCTTGATGAGCAAATTAGGCAGGTGATAGTTTTGCTTGAGCCCGAGTGGAAAAAGAAAAATATATTGTTCAAGCTCAATTTGCCCAAAACAAAGTTTTATGGCTCATCAGAACTTTTAGAGCAAGTTTGGCAAAATTTGATTAGCAACGCAATAAAGTTTTCAAATGATGGCGGAAAAATAACGATAATTATCGTTTCAAGTGAAGATAGTGTCGAAATTAAGATTGCTGATTATGGTTCGGGTATGAATCCTGTGGTACAGGCAAGAATTTTTGAAAAATTTTATCAAGGCGACACCTCACACTCAAAAGAAGGCAATGGTCTAGGGCTTGCTCTTGTTAATCGTATTGTCAAAATTTCTGACGGAAAAATTGATGTTTATTCAAAAGAAGGTGAGGGCTCAACGTTTGTTGTAACACTAAAAAAGGAAAGCCCGCCACAAAAAAATGAATTAAAATAACAAAACCTCTGCATATCATTACAGAGGTTTTATTTGGTAAAACATAAAATTTTAGGCGTAAAGAGTTTGGTGGTGGTTTTAGTTTTTGTAATGCACTTGCATTTTGTCATCTTCTTCGTTGTAGATGGCAAGGAGCACATCTTTTATAGTTTTGCCGTTATCTAAATTTAACTTTTTGTTTAGCCATTTTTCGTCTTTTTTAAGCTCACTTAATGATGAGTAGGAAACTCTGCCGTCGCAAACAAGGTAAAGAGGAAGTCCTGCAGGCTCAATTTTGATATTCAAGTCCTCAGCAACGGTTGGTCGCTTTGTGCCAAGAGGCATAATGCTAAGGTGTCCGCTATTTTCAAGCACTGCGTAATATATGTCACTCAGGTCAAAGTATCCCTGTTCACGTGCAAGTGAAATTATGTCGTTCACGCTCATCTTGCTCTTTTTTAGGTTTTTGAAGTTAATTGTGCCCTCATAAATTATGGTGAGCGGTTTGCCTTTTAAAATATGTTTTAGCCAAGGTGTTTTTCTTCCCAAAAAGTTAATAACAAGGTCAAATAAAAAGTAAATGCCCACGGCAATTAGGTAATAATACATTGGTTTGTCATTAACATCGGTTGCCATTTCGGCAATAATCGAACCGATTGAAATACCAATAATATAGTCCACAAACTCAAGTTGTGCAATCTGCCTTTTGCCAAGCAGTTTTGCTATGATAAACAGAGCAACAAAGCTGACAGAAGCAGTAATTAGCAAATATAAAATCTCATTCATAATAACCTCACATTAAATATTGCCAAGATTTTTGGAAATATAATAGCAAAGCAGATGGTTTGTGCTTAAATTTTGGAAAATTTTAGCCGAATTTAGGTTTTAATGTTGATTTATTTGGCATAAGAAAGTATTATTGAATTATCTAATATTTTAGAGGTGGCTTATGACCAAAAAGAAAAAGATTAAGATTTTAAAAATCGTGAGCGTGTTTGTGTGGATTGTGCTTTTGTTGGCACCAATTTTAACCGCTCAAATTGAGGACGTTACAATGACGTCAAGAGACCTAACCTACAACTTTAACACAGGAAAGTACGAATGTTCGATAACTTGTGACAAAAGCTTTGTTAGTGGAACAGTAAAAATTGCATTTTACGACGCAGACAATAATTATATTGAAACCCTTGAAAAATCTTTTGACGACAACGAGGGCAAGACAGCTTTGGTTATCATTGAATCTAGTGAGCTTCCAGATGAAATGGAGTATTACAAAATAGAAGAATTAAGGGTTACAACTGATACGCAGGAAACAATTTCTGCAGTTTGCTACCTTTTTGCAATTGTTCTCGCTGTTGCGTTAATATTCATACTAAGACTTGTTGTTCTAGAGTATCAGTTAGACGGCAAGCAAATAGAGGTTTATGCTGGCGTCATCAAAAAGACACTCAGAGTGAACGGCGAGCTTGTTGCGTCAACCAAAAAGGCATCATTGTTTAAACCTATAACATTAGTCGCAAGAGTTGGTGAAAAAGATATCATTGCTGAAATCAAGGCAAACAACAAAATTGTTTTGTATTCAAAGGACATTGCTCAAAAATCTGAAACTCCAGAAGAAACCAAAACCGCTTACGAAATGACAGTTGAGGAAAAGGAGTTCTTTGAAAAAATGGAAGAAGAGGTGATTATTCAAAAAAAGACTGAAAAAGATAGTGCTGAACCAGAAAATACAGCCACTATTGAAAGCGAAACAGCAAAAATTTTAGAGGTTGAAGAACCTGCTGAAACTGTTGTGGATAAGCCAGACGGTAACCAAGAAGAAATTATAATAGAAACAAAAACAACAGACATAGAGGCTGATGATATCAATAAAAAATAAGCAAAAAGAGAGGGTGTCCCCTCTCTTTTGTTTTGTGTAAATATTGTTTAAAATTAATTATAAGAAAAACACACCAAGGTAAATGGTGTGTTTTTTGATTATGAAACTTGTTCTTCGGTTTCGGTGCTGAGTTTTTCTTCAGCCCTTTCTTCGGCTTCGGCGTCAACTCTAGCTTTTGCTTCCAGCCAAGCTTGTTTTCTTTCCTCACGGTCTTCTTTGAGTTTGTAGAAATATTCTTTGTCGTGAAGCTCGATGTGATAAGACAGTCTTGCACGTTTTGCAATTGTGAGTCTTGAAAGCTCAATGCCGTATTTGTATTGGTCTTCGGTTATTTTGCCGATACGCTTAATATAGTCTGCGTAGTAGTATTCTTGTTCTTTTGAGTTTTGTGTATCTTCTTCAGAGTTGCTTCTTGAGTCGCCCCTGTCGGTGAAAATTGAAGTGAATGTTCTAAAGAATATTTTAATATCGTTTGCGAATGTGATGTTGTGCATATATGCGATATCTTTTTCAAAAACTTGTTCCCAAGTGTTTCTGTTTCTGCCGTCTGATTGTGTCGGACCAGTGAGACCTGGTTTAACAAGGTACATATCAAACACTTCTTTGTCGTAGAACATCATATCTTTAACAAGTCTTGGTCTTGGTCCAACAATACTCATATCGCCCTTTAAAATGCAGAAAAGCTGAGGAAGCTCGTCAAGTGAAGTTTTTCTAAGGAACTTTCCGAACTTTGTGATACGTTGTTCATCAGGAAGCAAATTGCCGTCTTTATCTTTTTTGTTGTTCATTGAACGGAATTTGTAAATATAAAAAATCTTATGATTTTTGCCCGGTCTTGCCTGCTTGTAGATTGCAGGTCTGCCAAGGAATATTAGTGTTAATAAATATAAAAGAATTAGTACAACTGAAAGAATCAGTATTGCGACTAATGAAATTGAAATATCAAAAAACCTTTTCACAAATCTTGAATAAAAACTACACGTAATATTAAGTTGTGAATATACATCATTTGTTTTCATAGAACCCTCTCCTTTTTCTAGTATAAATTAAAATGAACAAAAAAGCAACCTCAAAATCTTATTTAAAGGCTTATTTATTGACAAATTAGAGCAAGTTATTATATGATACTTATGAAAACAATCAAAGGAAGAAATTATGAGCAAAAAGATTTTAGTTGTTGCGTCAACCAGCGACCATTTGATAAATTTCCACATTCCATATATTGAGGAACTTAAAAAAGAAAACCAAGTTTTCACAATGTCAAAAGATGGCGATTTTAAATTTGCGGATTATAATATTGACTTTGAAAAGAAAATCTGCTCAATCAAAAACCTTAAAAATATTTCAACAATAAAAAAGATTTTGCTTGAGCAAAACTTTGATATCGTGATTTGCAACACTACACTTGCTTCTTTTTACGTTCGCTGTGCGGTAAAAAAGCTTAAAAAACGTCCTTATGTTGTAAACGTCGTGCACGGCTATTTGTTTGGCAGATACTCTAATGTTTTTTATGGGAAATTTTTAACAATGGCAGAAAAACTTGTTAAAAAAGTGACCGATAAAGTTGTTGTTATGAACAATGAAGATTATGACATTGCGGTAGGTAATAAACTATCTAACAGTGGTGATGTTGTAAAAATTAACGGAATGGGCATTGACGACACAAGGTTTTCTGATGAAATTAGCACTTCTCATACTAATGTTAAAGATATAACTTTTTCGTTTGTGGGTGAGCTTTCAACAAGAAAGAATCAAAAGTTTTTAATCAAGTTTATTAAGGCTTTGGAAGAGTTTGATATAAATGCAAAACTTAACCTTATTGGCGACGGAACGCTAAAAGGCAAACTTCAAAAAATTATCAAGAAAAAGCATTTGGAAGATAAGGTATTTTTGCTTGGCTACGACAAAAATATTCAGTCACACTTTAACGTTTCGGACTATTATATTTGTGCTAGCAAAATTGAGGGCTTGCCATTCAATATTTTGGAAGCAATGTTTGCGGGCTCGGTGGTGTTCTCGTCAGACGCAAAGGGAAATGTTGACCTTATTGACGACCTTGAAAATGGTGTGCTTTTTGAAAGTGGAAATATGGAGGATTTAATAAACAAGTTCAGACTAGTTAAAAACAACCTCACACTTCAGCAAAAACTCAAAGTAAACGCAAAAGAAACTGCAAAGAAGTATCTTTTAAGCGTGGTTTTTGAGGATAATATCGGTATTATTAAAAAAATTATTAGTGATTTAGACAATGGAAAAAGCAAATAGTTCACAAAAGTTAAAAGAGTTTTTTAAAAAATATAACAAACTATTTTTTACGGCAGTAATAACATTATTGCTGTTTTTTGCCAACCTTTGTTCGCCACTTTGGATTGTTGCAACAGTTTTAACCTTTGTTTTTTACATATTTTTGAATATTGGCGAAATTGTTGCGTTTTCAATGTACTTTAATATGTTTTCTGGCATAGAAACGTTTTATATTGCAAGCCTGCTTTGCGGATTTGCGGTGATTGTTGTAAAGTATATTATTGACCTTTCAAAAAAGCGTGCAAAGTTTTACCCATTGCCATTTGCCCTCACAATGATTTTTGTTATTCTGTTTTCGCTGATTAATTATGGCTATAACTCGTCGGGGGCTTTGCAGGGTGCACTTATTATTTCACTGTTGTTTGTTAGTTACTTTTTGTTTGTTTATAGAAAGCAAATTAACGTTGATGAAAGTTTCAAAGCTTTGATGATTGGTATACTTGTTTCTGCGGTACTTGGGCTTGTGTCTATGATTATCCCAAACTTTGCCCACAAAATTTATCATTTTGACGGAACATATAAAAGGCTAAGACTTCTTTGCTTGCACCAAAACCATTTGGCTATTATTTGCTTGTTTGCAATAAGTTACTATGTCTATAAAATTGCAAACGGAAAGGGTAAACTTTGGGTTAACTTGGTATACTGCGTAGTTTTGTTTGTTATTGGGCTTTTTACAATGTCAAAAGCATTTATCGTTGTTGCGGTTTTAATAGTTTTGTACCTGTTAGTTTTTGCAGTTAAAAAATACAAATTAAAGTCACTAAAAGCTATAATTCCGTGTCTTGTGGTTTTTGTAATTATTTGCACTTGTGCTCACGAACTTGTTATGAAGATTATTAACAGGTTTGTAGCTTATAACACAACCTCTTCATTCATCAATCAAATAACAACAGGTAGAAGCGGAATTTGGTATGAGTATTTTTCAGAGATTTCATCAAGTATACTCAAAATGCTGTTTGGAGTGGGACTGTTCAGCAAAGAACTAGTTGCGATTGGACCACACAATGTGCTTGTTTACTTTATGTACCGCACAGGTATTGTGGGGCTTGTGTTGCTTGCAATGCTCATTTGGAGCTATATTAATAGTTATGATGGAAAACTTGCACTGAGCTTTAAAAATTGCCTGCCTCTATTTGTGTTTATTATAATTGCAATGGAAGAAATGATTTTTAGTGACAGGTTCTTCTTCTTTATGGTGTTTGCAATAATTTTGATTTCAAATTCAAAAAATGAAGAAGAAAGCTCTAAAGAAGTTTTAGAAACAAGTGAAGATTTTCCGCAAAAAAATAGTAATAATAACAAAAAATAGCGAAAAAATCGCAAAAAAGGTAAAAATGGGTTTAGAAAAAGCAAAAGACTTCGTTTTGAAATATAAGGCACCGATAATTTACAGCATTTTAACGGTGCTTGTTTTGTTACCTTTTATTTTTGAAGACCTGCTTGCGATTTCGCTTGTTGGCGTTATTGTGTGTATGGTGTTTTGCTCGCTTAGTGAGCAGATAAGTGTAATAATGTTTCTTGCGGTATTTTCAGGCAAGTCACCAATTTATATTGCGTCAATTCTCTTTTGTTTTGTGACACTTGTGATAAAATACATTATTGACGCTGTGAAAAAGGAAAAACCTGTCTACAGAAAACAATTAATTTTAACACTTGCAATTGTTGTTTTGTTTACTGCTGTGCATCACGAGGTTGATGTTAACGGATTTTTTAACTGGGCGTTGTTTGTTTGTATAATTTGTTTTGCTTACCTTGCGTTTATTTATTATAGAGAAATTGATATCCACAAAGCGTTCAAAACATTGATAGTTGCGATTTTTATTTCAGCAATTATTGGTGCGGTTGCTTATCCGCTGGGGCTTGATTATGTTTATTACTTTGATGATATTGTGCACAGGCTAAGGTTATTCACGCTAAATGTTAATCATCTTGCAATGTTCTGCACCTTTGGCATAGGGTATGTTATCAGCCAAATTATGAAAAAAGACTTTGCGGGTGGTGATTTTAAGTTTTTAAAGGATAAACTATTTTGGTTCAGGCTTGCCTGTGTGGCTGTTTTAGCGGTTATTGGTTTGCTCACAATGTCAAAGGCGTTTTTGCTTGTAATGTTACTTGTTATGGTGTATTCTCTTGTGTTTATTGTTAGAAAGTTTAAAGTAAAAAGCCTGTGGTTTGCTTTAGTTTTGGTATCTTGTATTGTTCCGCTTGTGATTATCTTTAGGTCATATATCGGTGCAATGCTATCAAGGTTTGTCTCTTATGATAGCTGGAATGGACTTTTTTCAAAAATAACAACAGGCAGAAGCGAACTATGGTTAATGTATCTTAAGGAGCTAACAAGCTCTGCTTGGAATGTAATTTTTGGCGTTGGACTACTCACAACCGACCTTGTTTCAAAGGGTCCACATAGTGTTTTTGTGTACCTAGTCTACAGAGTGGGTGTGCTTGGCGTTATTATGCTTGGAGTGCTTGTGTACTTTTACATAGCAACCAAAAAGCAAAAGTTCAGCTTCAGTCAGGAAAACATTTTGGTTGTTTTGATATACTTTGTTTTTGCTCTTGAGGAAATGATTTTAAGCGACAGGTTCTTCTTATTCTTAATTTTTGGCATAATATTAATGCTGAAAGGCGAATGTAATGGTGAACCAAATCAGGCGGAAAACAATATTACTATAATAAGTTCTGCTTTAGATGGCAAAGATAAATCAACTGGCAAAAGTAAATTAGATGTCGAAAATATAAAAAACGAAAAAACGAGCAAAAACCAAAATTTTTAACAAATGGCTATAATTTGTAGCGGAACTAATAAAAATTATGTTATAATCGACTTGTAAGTACATATTTGGAGGTAGAAAGTGGCAAGAGGATTTTCACATTCAGGTAGCGGTGGCGGTGGCTCTCGTGGGGGCGGAGGCTTTTCAGGTGGAGGCGGTTCACGTGGAGGTGGCGGTGGCTTCCGAATGAGTTCTGGTGGAGGACCAAGGCGTGATAGGCACGACCACTACGAACCTCATCACAGACCACCAAGAGGTCCAAGACATATTCATATGTTTGGCAGAACGGTTGTTGTAACAACTGGTTTTCAAGGTTTTTTTGTGGTCTTGCTTATTATAGCAATTAGTTTCTGCTTAGCATTCTTTTCTATGATTGGAAGTATTGGTGATAAAAAAGAAAATGTTCAAGAATATAAAGAATTGATTGCAAAGTATGAGGCTTACGATAAAAAGTTTAGCGATATAATAACCAAAGCAAAGAATGGTGAAACAGGTTATTACCTCGTTACTGGTGAATTTTCAAAAACAACCTATATAACTTATAGCGATGATCCAGATACTCCAGGTTTTTATCAGGCGTTTAGAAGAGGCAATCAATATTGGTATTTTGTTGTTTATGAATATCAAACTCCTGACGGACTAAAAGTTGATTCAACATTCACTCAATATGAGCTTGCTGATCGCAATGATTTCGCAGATATTGATAATGATGGCAAACTTGAACTTGAAATTGCTTACACTGTTATTGATGGCGAATACTGGGCAATTGATACAGGATATAAACTCAGCACAAACCAAGATTATTTATACGACAAAGATGGTCTCGCACGTGCTGAAAATATCTATTCAAACACCAAAAAATCAATTGCAGTCTTAGGTGTTATTGTTGCAATAATTATTCTTGTGGTTGTTTTGGTTGTTGTTAGAAAAATCAAAAAATCACAAAAACGAGAAGAGTTTGAACAAGCAAAGCAAGACGCAGAACTTGCTGAAGCTAAGGCAAAGGCAGAAGTCGCTGAAGCTGAAGCTAATAAGGTTGGCAGAACTTGCTCATATTGCGGTTGTCCAATTCCAGATGGAGAAGACAACTGTCCTGCCTGTGGCTCAAGAAAATTCAAAAAATAATTAAAAACCACTTCAAAAATGAAGTGGTTTTTTTAGGCGTTAATTATTTACTCATCAATGCTTATAAAATGCTCTGCTGTTAGGGTTACTATCACTTCATAATCTGTGCTGTCGTTTGTTAAGGACAGCGTGATTCTGTCGCCAGCACTCGCAAGAAGCATAAATTCCTCGATTTCATAAAGTCTTGTTATTGTTTTTGTTAAAACTTCTGGGTTTTCAGCAGAAACAGATGTTTTTTCGATTTTGATTTTTGTAAGTTTGTCATCGGCTGAAATTGTTGAAAGACTGCTTATTGAGGTTTCGTTTTCTTCAATAACAACGGTGTCAATTATGATTGTTTCACCGTTTTCGTAGTCAAACTCAAGTGAACTTTCAAGGGTGTTAAATTTTAAGCCGTGGTTAAATTTTTGAGCTTTCGTCACGCTTTCGCCGTCGCAGTTGGTTAAAATATTTTCTGTTACTGAGTATACTGCACTTGCAGGGATTGCATAGTTAATAAATTTGTCAGTGCCGTCGCCACCGTTTGTTATTCCAACAAGTTCGCCGTTTGTGTTAAAAAGTCCGCCACCGCTGTTTCCGCCAGTTATCATTGCACTGTGCCTGAGCAGTCTGTATTTTGACGAAACTCCAGCAATTGCCATTGAAACGCTGTCGTTGTTTCGGCTGATTATGCCAGTTGTTGTTGAAATTCCATAGCCTTTAGAGTTGCCAATTGCAAACACATTTGTTCCGATTTTTGGGGCGTTGGTGTTAAACTTCACTGCTGTTGCTCCAGCACTCACAAAAGCTTCACAGCCTGTAACTTTCAAAACCGCAATATCGTATGCTCTTGATGCACCAATAAATGTTGCAGTTGTAGAGTACTCAGAAAGCTCTCCAAAAAGAGTAACTTTTATGTTTTTGTATATGTGTGATGGGAGAGTGTCAGCAGAGTACACAACGTGGTAGTTGGTGATAATTATTGCATCACCGTTTGGGTTTATGCCATAAATCACGCCACTGCCATTTTTTGGAGTATCACTGCTGTTATAAGCCTTGATGGCCACAACGCTTGAAAGAGCTTTGTTTATAACAATTGTGCTGTCAGCGGTTTCAGAGCCAATCACTTCTTTTAGAAATTCTGTGTAAGAGCCTGTGAATTCATCGTTTTCTTTTGCTGAAAGGTAAATGTCATAATAGCTTGGGGTTGTTGCGTCTGTTCCATCTAGGCCCCTGTCGCCAGTTTCGCCCTTGAGTGATTCAAGCCACTCTTGTTCTGTTCCAATAAAGCCATTCTTTTTTGCAATTTCGTAAGCGGAAAGCCCGTTTGTT
>CAZFPH010000009.1:0-18659 GCA_964520955.1 uncultured Lachnospiraceae bacterium | reverse complement strand
TTCTGCAAAGAATAAAATTAAATATTCCCCAGTAGCTCAGTGGTGGAGCACTCGACTGTTAATCGATAGGCCGTAGGTTCGAACCCTACCTGGGGAGCCAAACAAAAGTTCGGACCATTTGGTTCGGACTTTTTGCTTTATATTAATTTATAAGCGAAGTGAGAATATTGTATATGAGAATATTAATTTTATCATTAATTATATTTATCTTTATTTTTCTAGCAGTTATACTTTATTTTGTCACCAAAGGGTATGACTATGAAGAAGATGAGTATGATTTAGGAGAAATAGGGGAAAAACGTGTTGCTAAAATTTTGGGCGATTCAATAGATGGAGAAAAACAAGTATTTAACGATTACAAATTTCTTAGTGCTGGCAAGTCAGTCCAAGTTGACCATATATACATTAATAAAAATGGGATTTTTGTTATAGAAACAAAGAATTATAGCGGAGCGATTTTTGGAACTGAAGAACAGCAAGAATGGACGCAAGTTTTAGCCTGTGGAAATGTGAAAAATAAATTTTATAATCCTATAAAACAAAATAAATCTCACATTTATAAATTATCTAAATTTTTACCGAAAGATATAGATATAATTTCGGTTGTAGTTTTTATTGATGCAGATATTGAAAATGTAGATTCAGATATTGTTTGTACTTTAAATGATTTGAAAAATATATTGGAAACAGAAAGTAAAAAACAATTATCTTCTACTAAGATAAATTATATAGCAAATATTTTAAGGAGATATCAAAATAACAATATAACAGAAGAAGAACACATTAATAACATACACAAAATGCAAGAAGATATTGAAAATAATATTTGTCCAAGATGTGGCTCTAAACTTGTAATAAGAGATGGTGGGTATGGTGAGTTTTATGGTTGCTCAAATTATCCAAAATGTAAATTCAAGAAAAAGATATAAACATTAAAATGCTTGCTCATTCATTTTTTTAATTATAAAAAGACTGACTTAGTTGCGTCAGTCTTTTTATGTGGGAAAAGTTTATTCAAAAACGTTTATTATTTGCTTCCTTTTTTGTTTTGCATACTTAAAGCTAAGTGCTGTTCCTGAATGTGGTTGATATTCAAGCACATCACTTTTTTTGTATTTTCTTTTTTGTGGTTTATAGTTCTCATCATAGTAAAATATGCAAAAATCACTATCATTAATCATAGCTTTGTTTCTTTCAATATAACTTGCTTTTCCAGATGTATACTTTGTTTTGTGTTCAACTTCTTTTTCATACTCGCACAAAACAATGTTTTGATTTAAAACGTCAGAAAATATTTGTTCAAGTTTATCCTTTTCTTGTTTCAGAACTGCAAGTTCACTTTTGCAAGTATAGACAATCCTTTCAATAGTTGGGTATATGCTCATTAAATTTGAAACTATTCTATGACATAGAAAATCAAATTCGCTACGACTACCAAAAATAAAAGTCTTGATATTTTTTTCTTTTATTAGCATTTCAATAGTATTTTGTAATCGCTCATTAAGCTCTTGTGTTTTTATAATTTTCCTATGACCAATAAAGCAACATTTCATAATGTACCTATGTAGTTTTAACTACATACAGTATAGATAAATTTCAAATATTTCCAAATATTTCAGTAGGTATAACTACATAATTGTAAAATGCATCTTTGCTAGAATCTAGGTAAGTATAAATACATAGTTAAAAATACTTATTGGAGTTCTTATGAATATATGTAAAGCCGTTGGTTTAAGAATAAGCAAATTATTAGCTGAAAAAAATATGTCGCTTTATAGACTAGAGCAAAATTCTGGTATATTACACGGAACAATGATGTGTATAATGAACGAAAGAAATAAAAATATCACATTGAAAACCATTATGCAACTTGCTCGTGGTTTCAATATGACATTACTTGAATTTTTAGATGATAAACTTTTTACTAATGAAGACCTTGAAATTGATTAAAATTTGATAAATTTTTAAGAAAACTTCCGGTATCGGAAGTTTTGATGCTTTTTATATATGACTTTATTTCCGATAACGGAAGTTTTTATTCTTAAATCCAGACAAGCACAGGTCATAAACTCTAAAAATTCAATTTTGAACAATGTTTCAATGATATTATGTAGCCAAAATGGAAGACTTTAGGTCTTCCTTTTTTATTTTAGAAATTTTAAGCATTTATTAGTCTATTTTTGTGATTTATGATATTATCATAATTGTACAGAGGAAATATTATGAAAAAAAGGATAATAGTCGCTTTAGTTTGTGTGATTTTTGCTGTTGTGTGCTTTTCTTTGGTCGCATACAAAATTATTTCAAAAGATAAAAAGCCTGAAGTGAATGAGCAAACTCAAGTTGTAGAATATATAAACGATTTAAATGACAAATTAGCAAAAAATAGTGCTTATTTGGATTATGGCTGTATATCGTTTGATAACAGAGATAACAAATTAACAGAAAATGAACTTGATGTGTCTGTCATAACATACAAAAAGCCAATACTTGGCTACATATTTGTTGAAGATGTTTTTGCTAATGGAACGGAGTTAACAGACTTTAGCGAGTCTTTGATATACGCAAATCAATCTAAAACTAAAAAACAAATTACTAACTACGTATTCTATTTTGAAGATTCAGAGGTTTCAGGAACAAGATATGTTAGCGATTATTCATACCACGAACAAAGTAATGGGGAAAGTGCTTATAATATCAGTTACGAAGTTAAGTACGACAAAAAATTTATAAAAAATGGAGATTACCTTAATAAATTCATAAATGTTAAAGACTATTATGATGACTCTTTAAAAGAAGAGGGTAAAGAGTACGATTGGACAAGTTCTATTCAAAAAGCCTGTGAAGATATTAACAAAACGGGTGGGGTGTTATACTTTCCTTATGACACATATCGTGTTAGTGTGAGTAAAGATTTACCAGATGTTTTATTGCTCACATCTGAGTATGAAATTGTGGTAGATTTCTGCAATTCTAAATTGGTGCTTGATAGCAACAACCTGGGGCAGTACAGAATGGTAATGGTAAAGAAATGTGATGCTGTTACCATAAAAAATGGTACCCTTCAGGGAGACAGAATGACACATAATTATAGCGACCCAGGATTTGGTCAGTTCAGAACAACTCACGAGGGTGGTTTTGGCGTTAATGTCAGGTCGGCAAAACTTACTAGCATTTATAATATGGAAATTTATGACTTTACTGGCGACGCCGTTTGTTTATCTAACACATACGGTATGGAAAAAAATGAAGAAGGTCAATATGTTTATGTGGGAAATCCAACAAGTGTGAGCATTGACAAGTGTTTGCTCCATCATTGCAGAAGACAGGGTGTTTCGGTGCTCGATTGTAAAAGCTTTTATATAAAGGATACTGAAATATACTCAATAGGTCAGTTTTCTTGGGCATACGAAAATGATTGTGTTAGCAGTGATTTGAGAGATGTTGTTATTAAGGGCACTGCTCCTAGTGCAGGTATAGATTTTGAACCAGACCGATACACGTTTTTGGTGGAAAATGCAGTTGTGGATAATTGTTATATCCATAACACTGACAATTTTGCAATGGTTAACACA
The DNA here is from genome assembly GCA_964520955.1 of uncultured Lachnospiraceae bacterium. GTDB lineage: Bacteria > Bacillota > Clostridia > Christensenellales > UBA1242 > RGIG1681. The sequence goes on along the minus strand of CAZFPH010000009.1, from coordinate 15,084 downwards.
ACAGTACCTGATGAAATAAAAGAACAAGGATATCTCACGACTACCCCAAATTTAATCATTAAAAATACACTTGCTTCTAGCAATCCAAATCTTTCAGGAGAAAATATTAATGAGGACGGAGTGTTTAGGCAAGCGGTTATTGAAAATTCTACATTTGTTTACGATAAACTTTTGTCTTGGAGTGGCTATGATGAAGATGGAAATCTAAAACAAAATGGAGCTTTTGGCATAACTAGATTAAAGTTTAATAACAGCAAAATAATAAAAACTTACAAAGGACATATTTCTATTTGGGTTGAGGATTCAGAATTTAACAATTGTTTGTTTGAGCATAATAAAAATACTCTTGATGAAACTATTGGATTTCAAAATGGACTTATTAGTTTTTCAAAAACAAAACTTGTGGGCAATACTTTTAATAACTTTATTGGCACGGGTAAAAATACCACTTACTATAGCGACCACGGCATTTTGTTTTTCACTAACGAAAGCCACGGAATCACGCTTGCAGAGGGTAGCACAGGAAATGTTTTCAATAACACCAGCGTATTTTTGAGAAGAGGATTAACTATTAGTAACAACAGTCTTGATGATACTATTACGACATTTAACAATTGTCAGGTATATGCATATCCAAGTAGCACGGAAGCAGCGTATTTTAAAAATATCATATTTAGAAATTGCGAGACGAGTGCGAATACTGGTGCTCAGCTTGTTTTTGAGAATTGCAAGCTAATAAATTCTGGAGCATTTCATCATTACGATAGAAAATTTATTAATTGTTATATAAGGTTTGAAGATTTAAATGAATTGATTAACTACAATGATGATAACGGAAATTCTTATGGATCTACTCCATTTGGTGGTCACACACTAGGGGATTCTAAAAGTCCGTATTTATATAATACAACAATTGTTGTGAATAATGATATTTCTCATTCAAGTTACGATATCAGAGCCTTTAGAAATGCATACTACTATGACAATTGCTTGATTATCATAAATGAAAAGTATAAGTCTAAAAATGTAGTGCTTAAAGAACACGAAGATAGGTCTATAGAAATCAAGTATGCGTAGGTTGAATAAAAATAAATGCCTTTAAAAATTTTTTAAATATTCGATCTTGAATTATAAGGAAAATCTTTTATAATGAAAGTACATATAACTGGGGAAGGAAGGGTATGTTTGTTATTTGGGGGATTGGAACACGTAGGCAATATACTAATGTTTTGGTCAAAGACACCTGTAGCGAATGTGGCACAACACAAAATATGAATATTTTAACACAATATGGTTGCGGAACATTGTTTTTTATTCCAATCATAAAAGTAAATAGAAAATATTTCGAGGTTTGTCCAAACTGCGGAGCAGGTAAACAAATTACCAAAAAAGAATTTAAGCAAATCAAGGAAAATAGCAAAAATGGTTTGGTTTATGAAGCAACTGATGTTACCATTACAACTGAACCAACACTTGGCATTGAAAATTCAGCGAAAGAGGAAATAGTTTCAAGTGATAAAGCGATTACTGCTGAAATAGATAGTTTGGTAAAAAAATTGCAGGAAAAAAATTACGTTATAACCGCAGAAAAACTTGGCAAATTTAAGCCAATATTAAAAGAGCAATTAATGAAAAAGTTTAATAATGAAAAAGATGTAGATATTGCTATTGAAGAGTATTTTAAAGATATGAAATAAAAAACAACTCAATTGAGTTGTTTTTGTTTTTTATTTATTTAATTTGTTTAGTTCTACTCTGAGTTTTTTTAGTTTTTCACCTAATTCCATTTCGGCTGGTAATGAATTAAATATGCGTTCAATAGCACCTAAATTTTTCCCTGCAAACGAAATTGTCATTGTGTCGATTTTATTTTTAGCACAAAAGTCGTAAATGGATTCAATTTCAGGAATCCTACTATTTTTGTATGCTTCCAAATATTCAGTTAATGTTTGCAGATATGAAAGTTTTGTTTGCTGTGCAGATGTGTTCAAAATTCCATTAATAAAATCATTATTATATTTGATTAAATCATCAAATTTTTTATATGAATCAAGGCTATTTTCATCGACTGAGATTGTAAAAGTTTTGTAAAAGGTGGCAGATAAGATGAATTAATGTTGAAGTTTTTTTTGTTTTTTGGGTAAGATTATAATAAATAATCCCCTGGAGAAATTATGCAAGAAAAAACTTTTTATTCAATAGTTAGTGATATTATTCACACTGAAGAGTTTAAAAAAATGCGTGAGTACAAACACCACATCAAGGGGAATTTATTTTCACATTCTTTAAAAGTTGCTTATCTTTGCTACAAACATCACAAACGAAAAAATATGAAAATAGACATTTCGGAGTTTGTTCGAGGTGCACTTTTGCACGATTATTATTTGTATAATTTGCACGATGGAAATCGCCATAAATTTCATTGGTTCAAGCACCCAAAAATTGCACTCAAAAATGCTCTTGAGAAGTATCCAGACCTAACAAAAACTCAGCAAGATATGATTCTGCATCATATGTTTCCAATAACACTTAATCCGCCCAAAACAAAAGCTGGTTGGCTGGTTTGTTATTACGACAAGGTTGTTGCAGTAAATGATAGGTTTAAAAAGAGGCAAAAAATAACGAACCTTGTTTATAATTACTAAAATAAAAAAATACTAACGTAGATGTTAGCATTTTTTATTCCTGAAATTTTTCTAGGTCAATATTGAAATCTTTGGCTCTCTTCTTTCTTTTATCTTCAATATCCATTTCGCGAAATCTGTACTTTGCGAGTATCAAAGTTGCAATAAGTGTTGAACTTAGTGCTGTGATTGAAATTCCTGAGTACATTTTTCCAAGGTCTTGAATTTGTTTTTGATAGTTGTCGTAGTTAATAATCACATTTTGTACGTTTTTGTCATTTTCAATGGATCTCAAAAATTCTTCAAATTTTTCATTGCTAGAAATTGTTTCAGTGAGATAATTATATTCATCGATGGAAATTTCTCCCTTTGTGAGTTTGTCCACTGCGTCTTTTTGGGTCTCGGCAACAAAGTCATTATATTCAGCAGAATATTTGTAGTCACTTAGTTGGTCGGTGATAGGTGCTTCTTGAGGAATCATATTAACTGCAATTTGTGTGAATAAACCATTAAGTAAATACAAAATTGCCGCTGCACCATAAATTGCCCAACCAAGTTTTATTGGTTTTTGGCATTCAACTTCAACTTTTCGTTCATCTGCAAGTTCTTTCATTGTAATTAGACGAACTATTTGTTCAGATTTTTCTTGATTTTTCTTTCTTTTCATAAAAACCTCTACCCATTAAAATTATAACACAAGAATTAAATTTTTCAAGAGGCAATAATATTAACGTTTTATTTTGATTTTTTTGACTAAAATATTATACTAAAATTGAGGATTATTATGAAATATAAAGAGAAAAAGTTTTCTATTAAATATATTACAGTGGCATACTCAGTTCCTTTAGTCTTACAACTCGTATTTTTTGTTTATCAAATTAGCAATCTTGTTATTTCAATTTGGAATATTTTTGCAACAGGTATGATGATTTATTTATTTGTTTACGCAATACGCGGAGCACTTAAAGAAAATCATAAACAACTCGATAATAAAGGAGAAGAAGATAAAGATGAAAAAAATAATACTAGCACCATAAAAAAATTCAGTAAAAAAGCAAGGATAGTATTTTCTTTGATAGCTTTGGTTTTTATGTGTGCTTCAGCTTTGTTTTTTGGAATCTACGTAAACAAATCTAATGGTCTTCAAATTGTAAAAGCAAAGGTTGTAAGTCAAGAAGGTGACACCATTAGAGATACTTCGGTTTCAGGTGATGGGGTTTCAACAAGTGAGAGTGATTATATAGAAGTTAAGGTTGAATATGTGTTCGATGGCAAGGTTAGAAACGCCGTTATTGAGGCCACTAACACAGATAAAATTTATGCTGAAAACCTAAAAATTTATGTGGAACAAAATGGTGATTTTGTTTGTGATTATGGCAGGATAGCTGTATGGAAAATAGAGGCGTTTATATTTTTAGGTTTTTCAATAATGATGCTTTTGGTTGTGATTTTTTCTTTGGGAATTGAATTTGTTGCAGGTTCAATTTTTATGTGTTTTGGACTTGCTGCGATGTTTTTTGTGGGTGCACCGCTTTTTGAAAATTTTGTATATAATGACATTATTTGTTTCATTAGCATTTTTTCAAATGTGGGGCTGTATATGCTCATTTCAGGCGTATTATCATTAATTTTTGGTAGAGAAGCTGTGTTTGGTGAGGCGATGTTTGGACACGTCAAAAAGGAAGATTCATACAAGTTTGAGCAAGAAGTTGGACTCTTAACCTGTAAAAAATGTGGTGCAAAAGTTTCTGTAGACGCTAAAATTTGTTTTTATTGTGGCACAAAAATAGATAAAAAATAAAAAAGAAACTTACAAATGAGTAAGTTCTTTTTTGTTAGTTTTTTTGTTTTGCATTAACACTTACATATTCATCAAAGTTTTGCATTGCAAAGTTTAACATTTGTGTTAGATAAGTTATGTAATTTAGCTCAAGTTTGCTGGCATAAACCTCGGAAAACATTAGCTTTTCAGTTGGTGGTGTTCCTGTTAAAAAGTCCATTGTGCTTTCAACTATTCTGTTTGATAATGCATTATTAATATCTGTGTTAGCACTTTTAACTCTTGACTCAAGCTGAAGCAAAAATACATCGGCTTGATAATATTTGTTCATTGCAATATTATAGCAAGACAAAAACTCAGGATCGCTTTTTCTCACTTTCACAGAATGCAAATGCTTGTTTGAAGCCTCAATCTGTGTTCTGAGTTCTTTAATTTTTTGAGCAGAAATTGTTGTTAGGTTATCGTTTAAAATAATGCCATCATAAAGCGATGGAACGCCGTTACTACTTACATCATTTTCAAGCTGTTCAATCATATCAATCATTGATTGGGTTATGGTTTTATAGAATAAATTTGAGATATAATCGGTGTATGCATTCGCAATATGCATAATACACGGATTGTTTGTGATAAGAACCTGTGTTTCAATCAATTTCACAAGTTCAAACAAGTCTGGCGATTTGCAAATAAAGCCATCAAAGATTTCATCAAAAGGCATATCTTTTTCGTACCAAATATTGTGCATTTGCATCAAGGTTTCTATCGCCCCTTCAAGGTCTTCATTAATTAGTCTATACTGACCTTGGTTTGTGCTGTCAATATCACTATAAAACGTAAAAAATTCATTTCTTAATCTTGCTATATCTCTCAGTTTTGCATCAGTCCAAGCACCCTTTGGCTCAAATGGCATTTTAAAATTAAATTTGCCAGTTTCCTGCATAGGTTTTATTTGTTTTGAAATTCTGTGTGCTGAATAATTTATTGAATAAAGCCTGTTAACAAGTTCATAAAATGCAATAATGGCATCGTTATTGTTCATATCTGCCTCCAACTATTTAAAGTTTACTATAAAATTATGTGATTTTCAATACCCTAAATTTATAAATTACTTTTGCATTTATTATCATTTTGCAGTATAATGAATTTGGGAGAAGAACAATGAATTACGAATACGTAAAACAAAATGATTTATTACCTTTTGGTGAAGGTTTTTTATATGAAGGTATTTTTGTTTTTTGGAAATTAAAAAATGAGACAAAAAAATCATCAAAGCCAACCTGGCACAGCAGAATGATTTGGGATAGCGATGACGACAGAGTCTTCCTTAGCGATTTAACTTTTAACGATTCAGTTAATAGCTATTTCGGTGTTTATGAGGGCGTTGGCGAGGTATTTTATGTGATAATTGATTCGAGTGGTGAAATTTTGATAACCAATTTTGATGCTGTTTCAACAACAGATAGCTTTGGTGTTACAAAAGTTACTTCAGCAGAAGAGCCGGACTTGTGTCGTTATGTTGTTCCTGCACAGTTAATTAACAAAAATGGAAGAGTAATGTATTTAAGCGGAGAGGACATTGCAGGGCTTAACAGGGAAATAAAAAACGCACTTCAAAAAAAGTTTATAAGAACACCAAAAAATTACAACAAAAACAGGGGTATGAAAACTGAGTTTTTGCCACAAAAAGATAGTCTAATACATAATATTTGGTAGCCTAATATATTTTAGAAGTTGGCAATACTACATAATAAATTTGGAGAAGAATATGAAATTGATAAAATCAGAAAGGGTATTAGATATATTATATTTGATTTTATTTTTGTTGCTCGTTGTTGTTTGGGGTTCAAGCACAGCACTTGTGTTTATTGAGTACTCTACGATTATGGCGATTATTTGTGTGGTCAGTTATTTTGTGGTTTTTGCAGGTATTTTTTTGCTTAAAAAGAGAACTAGAAGATACAAATGGAAGTTTTTATTTTTAGGAAAAAAATTTAAATCACAAGCCGATGAGTTTTTTGCTCGACACAAAGAGCTTTCAAAAAAGGAAAGAAAAGACTTGCTGAAAACAATGAAAGATACCTATAGAAAAACAGGGCACATATCTTTAGCGGTGTACCATTATCAGATAACGCCATACAAAATTTGGTCAAGCAGGTTTGATATGTGCTCAATCGCTGACAAGTCAGACGAAGAAAAAATGGAGTTCATTTTGTACGAACTTCAATTAAATTGTGATTATGGTGGCGGACTTTATCGTTCATTTGAGAGTCTTTGCGAGAAAATTAGTTACAAAGAATTTGCAAGGCTTGTCAGGGCAAGTAAACTTATTTCAAAAGAATTCAAAGAGATGTTGCTTTCTCCTGAAAAGAAAAAAGCTTATGAGTATATGACTAGATACAATGATTTAACCGATGAAGAGCATAACTTTTTGGAGAGGTTTGAACTAAATGGCTCAGACGATATATATGAGTATGGTGAACTTTTAAAAATTATTGACAAGCTTGCAGTTGAATTTTTTCTAAAAAACAAACAAAAAGATGGTATGCCTGAAAATGTGGAAAAATTATTCATTTCAAAAGATGGAATGAGTAGGGCGTATATATATAAAGATGCTCAGTCAGGAGCTTACAAAGCTGGCAGGGAGACTTTTACTTTTTATGACGAAGGTCCTGCTTCTTATTCTGAGGGTGGTTGGCACTCAGAGGGTGAATCATCTTCATTTTATGACTCTGTAAAAACTGCATTTGGTGATATCAAAAGCTATATCAAAGATTATGAAGAGGTTGTTTTAGATACGCAGAAAAAATAGTAAAAAACCAACTCAGTTTATGAGTTGGTTTTTTTGTATTTTATTGTTGCTTTAAAAATGACAATATTTCACTAAGAAGTCTTTCAAGTTTTTGTTCAAAATTTGTGCTGTTGTCAATGACTTTAAAGTGAGGGTGTTTGCACCAAACATCAGTGATTTTATCATCAAGAATTCTCGCTTCTTCAATACCTTCTTTTCTAACCTTGTTGGTTTCAAGCGTGTAGTAACTTTCAGCACCATTTGCTGTTGAAACCAATTTAAACACGGCGTTGTATCTAGCAAAAATTTCATCTTCTGTCAAATTATTATTATTTAGCATTGCCTTGAAATTTTCATCACCAAGATAAACCTTTGCGTCCATAATGCCTCTATCGCAAATCATAACAATATGCTCAAAATTTTTAAATTTTTCGCAGGCTTTTTGATAGTAGCATTCTTTTGCAAGCTGAATGTCTAGTTGTGTTTGATGAAAGTCCAAAGTTGAATGCATTTTGCTTGGCGAAATTCCGCTAGAAAAAAGCTCGGTTGATGTTTCAGGCACTATAACCGCACCATAGCCTTGTTTTATTAAATTTTCACGCAAATAGCCAAGGGCAGTTGTCTTTCCTGCACAAGGTCCACCAGTTAAAACAATTTTTGTAATCTTTTTCATAATCCACCTAAGGCTATAATAACATTTTTGGTTGTTTTTTACAATTAATTTTGCCTAGGCACGATAAATAAAAATATAAAAGCAAATGTCTGTGCAATTATTGTTAATTGCCTGTAAAACGTAAAAAATATAGTTACATTTTTTGGAAAATTATATATAATGTAGAGGATATTTAAAATAAGTCAAAAGTGAGAGTGGATTATGGAAAAGGAAGAAATTGATTTAAGGGAAAGGACAGGTAAAGTTGCAAGCATTGTTGGCATTATCTCCAATGTCTTTTTGGCTGGAGCAAAAATTGCTGTGGGATTAATCTTTGGTTTTATCTCGGTGCTCGCCGATGGTTTAAACAATTTGTCCGATTCAGGAAGCAGTATTGTGTCGTTTGTTTCGTTTAAGCTTTCATCAAAACCTGCCGACAAAGAGCACCCATACGGTCACGAGAGAATTGAGTATGTTTCGTCTATGATTGTTTCGTTTTTAATTCTTCTTATCGCTTTCGAGCTTTTTACAGAGTCTATTTCAAAGATTATTTCGCCAACAGAACTTGAGTTTTCGTCTGTGATTATTGCTGTGCTTGCAGTGTCGATAGCGATTAAGTTTGCAATGTTCTTTTATTATAGGGGCGTTGCAAAAAGGATAAATTCAGATATTTTGAAGGCAACATCAATTGACAGCATTAGTGATTGTGTGTCAACGACGGCAGTTTTGATTGCGATATTAATTGGCAAATTCACATCAGTTAACATCGATGGCTATATTGGCTTGTTTGTTGCGGTGTTTATTGCGTGGTCAGGAATTAAGATTTTTAAAGAAACGGTGTCAAAGCTTATTGGTCAAGCTCCAGACAAAGAAGTTACTGGTAGCATAAAACAAAGGATACTTGCTCACCCTGAGGTTTTGGGTATTCACGACCTCAACGTGTATAGCTATGGACCAAATAAATACTTTGCAAGTGTGCATATCGAAATTGATGCAAGCGTTGACGCATTAACTTCTCACGAGTATATCGACGAAATTGAAAGAGAGTTTGCCGAGAACACTAATATCATTTTAACTGGTCATCACGACCCAATTGTCACGAACGACGAAGAACTCAATATGATGCGTGAAGTGCTAAACGAAATTGTTAGCAAAATAAACCCAGAATTTTTGATGCACGACTTTAGAATGGTGAAAGGTCCAAACTTTACAAACCTCATCTTTGAGGTAGCAGTGCCTTTTGAAGAAAAGCGAAAGGCGAGTGAAATTACCGAAATTCTAAATTCCGAAATTAAAAAACTTGGCAAGCATTTCAGACCAGTTATTATTGTTGAAAAACAATCTTTATAGTTTATAATTTTTGCAACTGCAGATTACCATTTGTGTTATGACTATCATAAAAGAAGGGGCTAACCCTTCTTTTTGTTTTTATCTATCAGTTTTGCTAGTGAATTTTTTCACATAAAATAATAAAAACCATATAATAATTAATAAAATACTTGACAATTGAACAAATATTCAACTAATATAGTAAATAGTTGAATACTTATTCAATCAAGGAGAAATATGGGTAAAATTGAATTAGAGTGCGATTGTGACATTGTTCACGAGGATCACGTTAACGAAGCAAAGAAATCTATGCTAGATGAAGACTTACTTTTATTTATGGCGGATTTTTACAAAGCACTTTCAGATAGCACCAGAATAAAGATAATAAATGTTTTGCTTGATAACGAGCTATGTGTTTGCGATATTGCGGTTTTGTTAAATATGACAAAGTCAGCGGTTTCTCATCAGCTTAAATATTTAAGGGAAATGGAAATCGTTAAAAATAAAAAGATTGGAAAAGAAGTTATGTATACCTTGAAAGACGAGCACGTTAGGCAAATATTTTCTATAAGCTGTAAGCATTTGGGGGAGTGTCATAATGAAGATTAAGATTGAGGGGCTAGACTGCCCAAATTGTGCAAAAACGCTAGAAAATCAAATAAACAAACTTGACAGCGTTAAAGTTGCTAAAATTAATTTCTTGAAAGCATATATAGAGTTTTCAAGCGATGATAATGAAAAGGCGATTGCTGACATTATTGAGCTAACTCACAAAATTGAGCCAGATGCGAGGATTATCGTTAGCAAATCAAAGGGTTCACCAAACAAAAAAGTTGTTGTTGATTTTGTTACGTTGGTTGTTGGTTTCGCAGTTGCACTTTGTGCGTGTTTGATTAATATGTCTAGTTGGGCGTACTGGACACTGCTTTGTGTGGGTGCACTGTTGATGGGCTACAAAACTTATTATAAAGCTCTGAGGCTTTTATTCAAAAAAACGATAAACGAAAATTTGCTCGTTACAATTTCAGTAATTGGAGCAATTGCTGTTGGTGAGCATTTTGAGGGTGTTATGGTTATTGCTCTCTATTCGCTCGGAAAAATTCTCGAAAGTTTGGCTGTTAATAAATCAAAAAAATCAATTGAAGAATTAACTAACTTTAAACCTGAATTCGCAATATTGTTAAGAGGTGATGAAGAAGTAAAAGTCTCTCCAAGTGAGATAAATATTGGTGACATTATTATTGTGAGACCTGGTGAAAAGGTTTCTGTTGATGGCGTTGTTGTTGAAGGCTTAGCTTCACTTGATTTGCAGAGTTTGACTGGTGAAAGTTTGCCGGTTCAAGCAAAGACTGATGAAGAAATTCTGTCAGGCTCAATTGTTCTTGATGGTGTGCTAAAAATTAAGGCTACTAGAAAATATGAGGAAAGCACTGTTAGCACAATTATTAATTTGATTGAAACCGCTTCAGAAAAAAAGTCAAAAACAGAAACATTCATTTCAAAAATCACAAGGTGGTACACGCTTGGCGTTATTGTTCTTGCGGTGCTTGTGTGGGGAATTGTTTGGGCTGTTACAACTAACTTTGATACGGCAGTTTATAGGGGTCTTATATTTTTGGTTGTGTCTTGCCCTTGTGCATTTGCAATATCTGTTCCTCTCTCTTACTTTTCAGGTATTGGCAACGCTTCGAAAAACGGAATACTTATAAAAGGCTCAAATTATCTTGATGCCTGTGCAAAATTAAACCTTATCGCTTTTGATAAAACAGGAACACTTACAACTGGCGAGTTTGAAATTGTTAGCATAAAAAGTTTTGCTGATGGTTTTTCTGAAGATGACATTTTATACTTGGCAAGTCTTGGCGAACAATATTCCTTGCATCCACTTGCAAAATCTATTGTTGGTGTAAACAAAAGGAAACTTAAAAAGGTTAAAGATTTTCAGGAGATTGCAGGCAAAGGTGTTAGTTTTTTGTTTGATAGCAAAACATATTTTGTTGGAAGAAAAAATGAAAAACATAGCGGAACAATAGTTTCGGTTTATGAAGACGATGTTAAAATTGGCGAAATTGAACTTAAGGACAAAATTAAAGAAAATTCAAAAGACACTTGCCAAAAACTCAAGGAGTTAAATATCAAAACCGTTATGCTTTCAGGCGACACAAAATCTGTTGCTGAAAATGTGGCAAAGGAAGTTGGTATTGATGAGACTTATGCTGAGTTACTTCCTCAAGACAAGTTTGAATGGATAAAAAATGCCAAAGAAAGCAAAAACATAAATATTGGCTACGTGGGCGATGGTCTTAACGATGCACCATCACTGACGCTTGCAAATGTTGGTTTTTGTATGGGGCTCAAGGGCAACTCTGCTAGCATTGAGGCGTCAGACATCGTGATTGCAAACGACAATATCCAAAAAATCCCACAAGCTGTTGAGATTTCAAAGTATACAAGAAAAATCGTTTGGCAAAATATAATTTTGTCAGCGGTTATCAAAATAACTTTCTTGACGCTCGGTGCGTTTGGTGTAACTGGTATGCTTAGTGCTGTTGCTGCTGATGTTGGCGTAACGCTGGTTGCAATACTTAATAGTCTTAGAGCACTAACTCACAAAACTCAGCAAAAGAACAATCACAATCATAATCATAGATAAAATAAAAAACATATCGCAATTGATATGTTTTTTTATTATCTCCAAATTGTGTGCTTGCTAGTTTTAATTGTGCGTTTTCAAAAGGCTTTTTATTTAAATTTTCTGAAAAGAAGAAGTCTTGGCAGTCAATTATTGCTTCTGGGTAGTTTTTGTTAAAATCCTGTGCCGTAAGGTAGCCCGCAACGTCGATTTTGTATTTTTTGCCATCAATTGTAACAATGTTATAGTAGTGGTGCATATTTATAAGTCTGTTAGTTCTTGGCGGTTTTTGAGCAGTCGTTATTCCATTAAAGTTATCATAACAAGTTTCAAGCGTTTTAACAATTTCACATTCTATTCCAAACTCGTGAGCAAATCTTTTGATTTCGTTTGCGAACATAACACAAGCACTCATCTTTATTACATAAAAACTAGGGAATATTCTCACGTGCTCAGTTCCAAATTTCACACAATCGCCCTGATTTAATTATGTTGCATAGACTGAACCATTGCAAAATGGTCTTGATTCACATTCTCTGATATCTAGAGATGCGTGGTCTTCTAAAAAACTATAATCGTACTTAAAAGGAATTATGTTTTTTGGAAATGTTTCATCAATACTTTCAACTATTGGTTCAGGCAAACCATTCATCATATAAAGCACAACAAATCTGAGTTGTTCTTCAGGTGTTTTGCATTTTAACGCCATATCATAAAGGTTTTCTCTTATCTAATTATTAAATTGATAGATTTTTGATAAATAACTATTGGGATAATATTTCATTACGTCCTCATTTTTGTATTATTATACAAAAAACAGCCAAAAAGTAAATATTGAAAGAAAAAATAACAGAATGTTTAATGACGTTCTGTTGTTTTTATATGTTTTTATTAATTAATTTCTTTTTCAAAAGCGAATTCTATATTGTTGCATTTTGTGATATATTCGTTCTTTGAAATGCCTTTAACTTTTAAAAAACCATTTTTGGTGTAAAGTTTTATGGCTGGTGTGTTAATCTCTGCAACTGTTAGCCTTAAAAATTTGTATCCGTTTTCTTTTGCGTGAGTCTCTGCAAATCTTATGGCTTGTGTTCCAATACCTTTGTTTAAATAATCTGGGTCAACTGCAAGTTTTGAAAAGTATAGTGCGTTTGTACTCTTTTCTTTCCAGTAAAAAAGAGTGGGGCAATCAACCTTTGAACTCAAACAGAACACGGCGATAATTTTTTCATTTTGTTTAACTACAAAAAGCTCATTGTTTTTTATGTCGCTTTCAAACTCTTCAAAAGGATAAAATTCGTTCCAAATTGCAATGCCATTACTGTCCATATAATTTCTAACGCTTGCAACTAACCTTTCTAGTTCAGGTAAATCTTTTTCTGATGCTAAAGTAATTTCCATAATCAACCTCTAATTATATTTTAGCATAACGCAAGTTTTTATCAAATAAAAAAGATGAGGCTTACTCATCTTAGTTTCCAGGTTCAGATTGTGGCACGTTCTGATTTGTTGCTGTTAGTTCAATGTTGAGTAGTATTGAGTGCTTAATATTTTCTTGTTCGGCAAGTTCAGATAATAATATTGATTTTAGCTCAACATCTTCATCTGTTAAAAGTGATATTGCTGAAGTTGTTTCAGCAATTGCTTCATTTGTTAGTCTTAACATTTCATCAAGACTAATATCATGAGTTAGATTTAGTTTTTTTTTCATATAGATACCTATTAGCTTGGTTGCATCGGAGTTTGTTCACTTGCAAGTTGTTTCTCAAGTTCCTTAATATAAAATTCATAAGATGATATTGTTAGGTTGTTGTTTCCTGCATCTAATTTTATTTCGCTAATTCTTACATTATCTAAAAGTGAACGTTTTTCTTCAGGAATAGACTTTAGTTTAGTATATTCAATGTCGAGTGCTTTGTTTTTATTTTTCAGTCTTCTAATTTTTCCTTTTAAGCTTTTGATTTCTTTTTCAATTTCTTCAACACTATTCATAATGCACCTCTATTTATATTATAATAAAAACGGAATATACTTGTCAAGATAGGCAAATTTTGCAACAAAAAAAGGGAATCTAGTTCCCTTAAATTTTAAATACGTACTTAAAGCCGTTCCAAATATCAACAAAGAAGTTCCTGATGCCACCAAAAAAGCCATCTTCAAAGCTTTGGGTGAGCATATCAATACCATAACCCTCATTTGCAAAGAAGAAGTAGATTGTAAATAGGGTAGTGAACACAATAAATAGAACAAGTAAAACAATTCCTATAATTTTTAATGCTTTCATTGTTTACCTCCTTAAATGTCATCAGTCTGGTTCATTGCATCACGTTTTTCAACAAAGTTTGTTGAGTATGCAACGCCATTAATTTTTAAATCGTTAATAATAAGAATTTGCCTTGAGGCACTCACAAAGTTCCTTACGTGGAAATTTGAATTAAATCTATTAAATGTTGTTGTTTTTGGATAGCTTGATGGAAGCTTGAGTTTTGGAATGATGATTTTTGTAACCTTGCCTTTTTGCTTAGCAAGGTTAATTCTTTCACCAGTAAGTCTTTCGGCGTGCTTTGTTGCAGCAATGATTTGTGGAGAGTCTGCATTATTATATATGTTAAGGACGACTCTCGATTTTCCTGAATACTTGTTAATGAACTCTTGCTTTTTGATTATTTGTGAAATCATATAGTTTTCATAGTTTTCGTGGAAAGGAATGATTTCATCGTTATCGTTAATGTGCTCTGTTATCTTTATTATATTAGATATAGATGAAGTCGTGTCTTTGTCTGCACTTGTCATCATATCGTTTGTGTAATCTATAACGTGGTTAGACTTCAAAATCATAAACTTTTCAGATTTTCTTTTTTTGATGCCAGTTACTTGTGAAAAATAAGACTTTTCGTAAACGTGGGCAATGATTTCAAAGTTAGGTCCAATGCGGTCATAAAGTTCAAAGAATTCTTTTGTTTGTTTTCTGAACATATAATCATAATTCTTTATTTCATTAATATAGAATTCTATAAAAGATAGGGGAACTTCCTTTGCGTTATAGGTTTCGATATGCTTTTTGATTGCTTGCTGAAAAATGGTTGCAATAATCATTATATTTTTGCTTGATGACAAAAAGGTTTCATCAGAGGGCAATTCAATGTTATACATCTGGTTAGCAATCATAAAATATCTCCTATTATTTCTTATATATTTATTATAAAGTTAAGTAAATAAATTTTCAACTAAAATGATATTCAAAATAAATTTATTTTTTTTAAATTTTTTTAAAAAAGG
>CAZFPH010000008.1:0-18846 GCA_964520955.1 uncultured Lachnospiraceae bacterium | reverse complement strand
TGGAAGCTGTTATTAAGGACCACCCAGTTCTTTTGAACCGTGCTCCTACACTTCACAGACTTTCAATTCAAGCTTTTGAGCCTGTACTTGTTGAAGGTGGTGCTATGAGATTGCACCCTCTCACTTGTGCTGCGTTCAACGCTGACTTCGACGGCGACCAAATGGCGGTTCACGTTCCACTTTCAATTGATGCACAAACTGAAGCAAGATACTTGATGATTGCTTCAAACAACATATTAAAACTTTCAGACGGTGAACCTATCTCAGTTCCATACCAAGATATGCTTTATGGTATTTATTACCTAACAGTTGTTCTTGAAGGCGAAAAGGGAGAAGGTAAAGTGTTCTCTGATTTTGACGAAGCATTTATGGCTTATCAAACAGGTTCAGTTTCACTTCACTCAAAAGTTTATGTTCGTGTTCAAAAAGAAATCGATGGAAAAATGTACTCAACAAGACTTCATACAACAGTTGGTAGAATGATTTTCAACCAAGCTATGCCAGAAGGTCTTGGTCTTGTTGGTAAAAACACTCCAGAAGAAATGCTTCAAAATGAAGTTGAATTTGCTGTAAACAAAAAGATGATGAAAAAGATTATCAAGGCTTGCTATGTTAACCTTGGTTCAACCAAGACTGCTATAATGCTTGATAAGATTAAAGAGCTTGGTTACAAGTACTCAACAATTGCATCTCTTACAGCCAACCTCTTCGATATCCGTGTTGCTAAAGACAGAGAGGAAATTATTTCTAATGCAAACGACGCTCATACAGTTGTTGAAAAACAATTCAAGCGTGGTCTTATCACAAAAGATGAAAAGTCGGTTAAACTTCTTGACCTCTGGTCTAACGCTCGTATGAAGATTACTAGCGAAACAATGGAAGCTTACGAGCCAAACAACCCATTCAAACTTATGGTTGACTCTGGTGCTCGTGGTTCTAAAGATAATATGTGTGACCTTTCTGGTATCCGTGGTCTTATGATGAGCACATCTGGTAAGGTTATTGAAGTTCCTATTCGTTCAAGCTTTAGAGATGGTCTTTCTGTTATTGAATACTTCATCGCTACTCGTGGTGGACGTAAAGGTATGGTCGATAAAGCTCTTAAAACAGCTGACGCAGGTTACTTAACCAGAAGACTTGTTGACGTTGCTCAAGAAGTTATTGTTGACCAAGAAGATTGTTTTGCTGCTCTTGGTGAAAAGGTTAAGGGTATGCAAATTTCTGCTATCTATGATGAAGATAGTATGGTTGAAAACATCGCTGCTCGTATCGTTGGTAGATGTGCTGCTGAAGACATCATCGACCCAAAAACAGGCGAAGTTATTGTTAAAACAAACGAAATGATTTCTAAAGAGAAATCTGAACAAATCGAGGCTGCAGGCATTGAAAGAGTTAACATTAGAACAGTATTCACTTGTAAGAGCAAGTACGGCGTATGTTCTAAGTGTTATGGTCGTGATATGTCTTGCCGTGACGAAGTAAAAGTCGGTGAAGCTGTCGGTGTTATCGCTGCTCAATCTATCGGTGAACTTGGTACACAGCTCACTATGAACGTGTTCCACGGTGGTGGTACTGCCACTCAAGACGATATCACAGCGGGTCTTCCAAGAGTTGAAGAAATCTTTGAAGCTAAAAAGCCAAAGGGTGTTGCTGTTATTTCTGAAATCTCTGGTAAAGTTACTAAGATTGACGAACCAAAACAACAAGTAACAGTTCTTTCTGACGATGGCTCTGAGGTTATCTATGGTGTTCCTTATGGTGCAAGATTTAAAGTTGCCGTTGGTTCAAGACTTGAGCCAGGTGCAAGAATCACCGAAGGTCCAATTAATCCACACGACATTTTGAAAACCCGTGGTGTTAAAGATACTCAAGACTATATGATTGTTGAAGTTTTGAAAGTTTACCACAAATCTGGTGTAGACGTTAATGATAAACACCTTGAAATCATTATCCGTCAAATGCTTAGAAAGGTAAGAATCGAAGACGCTGGCGATACAACAATGCTTCCAGGCGACTATGTTGATATGTTCAAGTTTGAAGAAGAAAACGAAAGAGTACTTGCAAACGGCGGTGAGCCAGCAACTGCTAAACGTATCCTTCTTTCAATCACAAAATCTGCTCTTGCAACAGATAGCTTCCTTTCTGCTGCATCGTTCCAAGAAACAGTACGTGTTCTTACTGACGCTGCAATCAAAGGCTCTGTTGACAACCTTGTTGGTCTTAAAGACAATATCATTATCGGAAAACGTATTCCTGCTGGTACTGGTCTCAAGAGATACAGAGACATCACACCAACCGAGGTTACTGCTTATGAAGCAGAGCTTGATGGTGCAGTTGAAGCTGAATAATAATAAAAACACTAGGGAAAACCTAGTGTTTTTTTGTAACTAATTTTTATTGACGAAATTTGTAAAAGAAAATAATGAGTTCTATTAAACAAAAAACGCAAAATTATAAAAAATAACCGAAAAAATCAATAAAAAATCGCAAAAAAATAATAAAAACAGGGTTTTTAGCCCTGTTTTTTGTTAAAATCTGGTGAATAGAAGTGCTTATTGCAATTGAAACATAGATTCATTTACAAGTTCGTTAAAGCAATGTGCCAAAAATTGAATTGCTGGGAATGATAGGTTTAGTGATTGGTGAGGCTGGTTGCCTTCTATCATTTTTATAAGCTGTGACTTAGTTGCGTCCACATTGAATGCGTAATCTCCGAGGAATGTGATATTTTTGTCGTAGTCAAAAAGCACTTCTTGCCATTTTTCAGGAATACTACCATTTGGCAAAACTATAGAATTTAGCGAACAGTCACAAAGTTCCATAAAGTATGGTTTGTTGGCGTTTGCACTGGCCTTGACAATATGCGGAATAGCCGAGCAAGGGCACTTTCCAACAATGTAGTCATAATTTGAAATGTCAGTATCACCATCAAAGTAACCATTGATTGGGTTTACACCCTGAGCTTTTAAATAATCATTAGAGAGCAAAAACTTATCCATTGAGTAAACTTCGTCAAAGGTTGTGGTAAACAAAAAAGAAGAAAGAGGTATTCCGCCAGCACCAACGTCTAGAATTTTTGTGTCTTTGTTGTCATAAAGCGATTCGGCGAGATGTACAAATTTTGATATTTCATTCACATTGTCTGACGACGAAATGTTTCTGAAGGCGATAACTATTTTGTTGAATTCGTTTTCAAAATCGCCAAGTTCAAGGTAGGATAAACCTTTCAAAATTCTATCTCTGTGCCTGTATAAAAATTTAACAAAATCTTCGGTGGCTTGGTATAGCCCATCAAGTGTTTGAATGGTTTGCTTTTCATACTCTTCAAACAGCATTTGAAGCGTGTAATCAGCCTCAGGTCCATAGATTCTGTCCTTTATGTAATTTTTTAAATATTTTAAGATTTTTCTTTTCATAATTTCCTTAATTAATCATATTTCCAAGATTGTTCATAGTCAAAATCGTCGGCTTTTTTAGGTCTTTCACAAACGCTTGTTGTGATCGTGTCGCTAGGAAAGACGAGCTTTAGTGCTGGCACTTGGAATTTTTTTGACGGCATAATGCAATCATTAATATTATCTACGATTGCTTTGATTTGTTCTGGTGATGCGTCAAGATTGAATGCGTAATTATCGAAAAATTTAATATTTGGGTCAATGTTTGGGAGTACGTTCTTCCAAGAATAAGCCTCGTCAAAATTGCTGTCTCTTAGGTATATTTTTCGGTTAGGTAAAGCACAGTTACAAAGCTCCATAAAGTAAGGCTTGTTAGCTTTAACGCACTGGCTAACAATGTGTGGAATGGCTGAACAAGGGCACTTTCCAACAACAAAGTCATAATCTTCAACTGGTGTGTTTTCGTCAAAATACATATCAAGTGCATCAACGTTCATAGCTTTTAGGCTTTCAATTGCAAACAAGAAATCCTTGTCCATAGACGAAACTTTCTTTGCATCTGTTGCCATTGCTAGTGACGAATATGGAACCTTTCCAGAACCAACGTCTAGAATGTGAGCATTTTCTGGTTTTATTGGTGAAATTTCAAGAACTGCTTCAGCAAACTTTTTTTCAAAAGTGCTGTATGAAAATTTAATCATTTTGTTTGCAATGTAGTTTTCAGCACTTTTAACTGCTGTTTGAAATTGTCTGTTTTTGTAATAATTGTCAGATGCTTCCAAATAGTCGAAAAATTCGTTTGAAGCATCAATAATTTTTTCGTAGGCGTCAATTTCAAGACCCGTATAAAGCGTGAATAAATCAACAACATCATCTCTGCACAGCAGGAAATTATTTGCTACAGCATCATCTAACAGTTTTTTACTGATATCTTTCATAATGCCTCCATACCCTTCATTATAGTTATTATATCATAATATAGTAACAAAGTCAATAGTGGGTTGTTTTTCACTAAAAACGCAAAGATTTATAAAAATACTAAAAATACAATAAAAAATACGTAAAAAAACCTTAAAATGCAAAAAATAAAACACCAATTAAGGTGTTTGTTTTAAAATTGCTTTTATTTTTGGTATGGTTTCTTCTGGTGAAATAAACTGAATTGTTTTAATATTTCTGGCTTGTGCCTGCACCAAATTTCGTTCAACATCGTCAACAAACAATGTTTCTTCTGGTTTAATCAAAAACCGCTCTATTGCGTAATCAAAAATATCTCCATTTTTCTTAACCATACCCACTCTGCAAGAGTAAATAACATCATCAAACAGACTCTCAAAGTTTTTAATTTCTCTGGTAAAGTACTCAATTGTGTTTTCTTCCGTGTCTGAAATGATAAAGATTTTTCTACCTTGCTTTTTTAGATTTTTAATTAGCTCTATTGTTGCAGTGATTGGAGGCATCATAAACTTATAGTTGTGGTTGTCAGTCATTAAATCAATTTCTTTTGAAAGCTTGGGAAAGTTTTCTTTGGCATTTTTCACAAATTCTTGGTGTGTAATTTTTCCGACAGCAAGTTTTGACCAGTCTTTGGAAAACATAACTTTAGTCATCAATATCTCACGAACTTCTGGATTAAAGTTAAAGTAATCAAGATAAGTCTCTTTTTTGTAATCGATAATAACTCCGCCGATATCAAAAATAACATTATTTATCATTATCCACCTCGCTAGTTGTTTCAGTACTTGCAGGGTTTTCTAGTGTGCTTTTGGTTGTGTCAGAAGAATTTTCTTCAGGCTTTTCGCTAATGTGCTTGTAGTCAACGACTTTATAAGTGCTGTATTTTTCTGAACATTCTTTCATAAAGTTGTACACTTTGTCTCTTAGTTCTTTTTGGGCTTCTTTTTTAGGTTTTTCTGGGTCAGGGTAAAATGGGTCGCTTATGTAAACTGTGAAGTTTGCCCTTCTGAAACAAGACAAGAATCCTTTAGGTTTTGAGTATGCGGTAAACACTGCAAACACTGGGGCGTTGTGTCTTACGGGGTATAAAAATGACGTATCTTTAAAGTTTCTAACGCCTGTGTGATATGGCCAAATGTGAGCCTCTGGATAAATTGTGATATTGTATCTTGTGTGGTAATAATCTATTGCTCTAACAAGTTCTCTAACACCATTTGCCGTTGTTGGAACGGGCACAGCTCCAAGCATTTGAATAAAGTTTTTTAGGCCCTTAATTGAAACGGTATCTGGGCTAGCCAAAATTTTGTTTCGTGTTGGGAGTGATATTAGGTTTGGGGAAAATGCGTCGACAGCGTAACTTGAGTGGTTTCCAAAAATATAGTACCTGATTTTCTTTTTCTTAAATGGTTTTAATGCTTTTTTATTAACATACTTAACTCTTAGCAAGAATTTGAGGTAAAACCAAACAATTGGAACAACAAAAATATAATAAATTGCATTCGCAAAAAAAGTCCACACAGGTTTTTTGTGCGTGAACTTAAAAGAACCATCAACAACTTTTGCATTTATGTTTGTTCCAGCAAAGTCATCGTTTAGTTCGTCTTGATAGTAGATGATTTTAGGCTGTTTTTTCTTTTTTGCCATTTGCGACCTCTAAAATCATTTCTTCCATACGTTTCATACATTCAAGTTGATTGTAAATTTTTGCACTTTCCAGATATTTCTGCTCGTATTCTTTGCGTTCGTCCTCGTTTTCAATCCAGTAATCAAGAACCTTTGCAAGAGATTTTGGATTTCTGTTTTTGAAGATACATTTTTCATCAACAGCAAATTCTTTGGTTGCAGAAAGTTTTGAGTCTGACACAATTGTCATTTTTCCGCAAGCGATTGCCTCTATGCAAGAAATTCCCTCAAGTTCAACTTCTGCAGGGTGAGCATAAATATCACACTCGTTCAAAATGTCGATTATATCCGTTCTAGAAAAGAACTTGAATATTGGTTTAATAGGCAAGTCTTTAGAGAGTTTTTTGTATTCGTTTTCTTTTGCACCTTGACCGCCAAGAATTAGTTGAATTCTGTCTTTATATTTTGAGTGTTTAACAGCTTTAATTAAAACATCTTGCGATTTTTCTCTTGCATATCTTCCAGTTGTTAACACGACAATTTTGTCTTTTAGCTCTTCAGGTTTTTCGACCTGTTTTCTTGCGACATAATCATGAACACCATTAGAAATGACATAACCAGGAGTTGTTTTTTTGATATTCTTTTCAAACACGCCTCTAATGAAGTGTGTTGGATAATGTATGCCGTCAACGTGGCTGTATAAATGTTTCCAGATAAATTTATAAACAAATTTGTTAAGTGGTTTAATCTTGTTAAGCTTAAGGTGACAAGTTAAATTTTCTGCCTGCATATGGAAACCTGCTGTTATTGGCAAATTCATTTCGTTTGCAATTTTTACGGTTGCAAGCCCGAGTGAGAGTGGAACCATAATGTGCACAGCGTCAGCACCTTTTAGTGCTTTTCTAATAATATTTTCAATAGGTTTTGCGAGTGTAACGCCAACCTTTTTTACATAAGCATTAAGGACTTTTCCAAGATTGTAATTTGGCACGACATAAATATTTTCTTGACCCTTTTTATCTTGGTCACCGCAAAGAATTCTCACGGTGTGACCTTGAGATTTTAAAAATCGAATAAGGTTCATTGCTGCAATTGTTGTACCATTATTCTCTTCACCTAAAACATCGCATACTACAGTAATTGTCATATAAGCCTCCTATGTTTTACGCTATAATTATAAACCAAATTCAAAAATTATAAAAACAATATTTGATAAATCAACTATAAACTTTTTCTCTTAACTCTACTATCAGTAGAGTTGTGGAATTCTATGATTTTTTATTAATCTATAAGCATACCAAATTAAAAAAAACAATTGTCATTGCAAAAAACACTAATTGGCTTGAGAATTAATAAAACACCCCTTACTACGAAGTGAACCCTGTAAGAAATCACTTCAACTAAGAGGTGCTTTTTATTTTGAAAATTTTGCTCTATGGTGTTTGCTGTGAGTTTTTCGGTTTTTCACACCTTCACGAATTAGTCGTTGCTTGCCGACTTTAGTTTGGTTGGTTTGCTGAAGTGTTTAATTTTTTACGTTCAAGGTACTCGTCTGGTGATGTTTTTCCGTCTAGTATGTTTTTTAATCCAGTAAGTGATTTTTGCAACCTTGTCACTTTCAAATATAATCCTTTTTCTTTGAAATTGTTTGAACCGAACTTTAACTTTGCGACTCTTTTAGCTGAAAAATCATATTCCTCACCATCATAAGTTAAAAAGTAATCGATACCATTTGGGGTGTGGAGTGCAGAAACAAAATTTTCGCCAATGGTGTAAATTGTTTCAGGATAACCTGTGTGAGGAATGAATCTTGAAATTGATTTAAAATAATCTGATTCATCGGTATAGGCTACCTCTCTAAAAAGTGTGAAATTTTTGCCTTTTAAAATTTCAGGGGCTTCTAGTGATGTGTGAGACTGAACGGCTTCTATAATGCTACTGGCTCTGGTGATTTCTTCTGAAGAAAACATAGCGTTTAAATTCTTTTGAGCCTCTTCAACTGAAGAAATTTCGCTAACAGGTAAAAGTTCGCCGTTATCGCTGATTTCGTACCCACATTTTTTACCATTGCATTCATAAAATTCAGAGATAATCTCGCCTTCGCTTAAATTTCTTGTGATAGTAACATTTGGCAACTCGTAGTATAACTTTACAGTTTTATCTGTTGAAACAATTTTTCTTGCTAAAATTTTTGTGCCGTTTTCAATGATTGTTAATTCAGTTGTTAAAATAACTTTTTCCATATTAAAATTTTCCTTTTGTTATTTCATCAAAAAGCCCTTCAATATATGCCCTGCATTTTGGTTCGTCGTCAAGAAGTTCAAAGACTTTTTGTTGTTCTTTTGTTGTGTCAGGAATGTCGAGCCAGTATTTCACATATCCGTTTCTTCCAAACTTGTTTTTTACAAATTCATAAACCCTGTCAATGTGCTCTTGTTTTGTGGTGTGGCTTGGTTCGTTTTTAAGCCCATACTTTATTGGTCTAGAAAATACCAAATATACAGAGTTGTTTCTATCGGCGTCGGCTACAAGCTTTCCGTAAATGCTTCGTGGCTTATAAGATAGGTGAGATGAGTGGTCTTCCACTGCTTCGGCAATCAGGTTTATTGTATCTTCATTGTAGTATTTTTTTAGCATTTTATCTTGCCTTACAATTTGTGCTGAATATTTTGCGTGCCCCTCACGTGCAACTTTTATGCCAATGTCGTGGAATGCTCCAACAATATATGCAATGTCAAGGTCAATGTCATAGCCCTTGGCGATTAATTGTTTTGCATAGTTCACGCAATTTTTTGTCACAAAATTAAAATGGCTAATGTTGTGCCCTTTATCAAAATTTTTGTAACAAGGTTTTATGTTAGTTAAAATATAATTTTTTAATATTTTATCCATAGTTAAATGTTACCATTTTAAGAGTTTCAAGTCAATAGCAGAAAAATAAAAAACACAAAGCAAATATCCTCTGTGTTTAATTTATTATTTTTCGAAATTTTAAAGATTTTATGTGATTTTTGGTAATTTTGCGTTTTTTAATCTCTTTTTAGCATAGTTAGTATTTCTTTTGGAACGTACGCAGAAACATCTCTTCCGTTTCTAAGCAGTTCATTTACCATACTAGAGCTGACCGCACCATACTTTCCTGCACGGATAAAGATGGTGTCCAGTCCAGAAATTTCATTATTGATATTTGCCAGTCCCTCTTCAAAAATGTAATCGCTAGAATTCCTAAGACCTCTGATTAAATATTCAGCACCATATTCTTTTGCTGAGTCAACTGTGAGCCCATCAAATGTTATGCACTTAACGTTATTTAATCCCTCATTTTTTAAAAGCTTGTTAACCGCACTTGCCATTGTGTTTCTATCGTGCTTTCTTGTTTTGTTTGGGTTAATGCAAATCCCAACAACCACTGCATCAAAAAGTGAACTTGCTGTTTTAACAACATTCAAATGCCCGTTTGTGAATGGGTCAAAACTTCCTGCATAAAATCCAACTTTCATAATATCACCTCAAAAATAATTTATCATTAAAAATGTAAAAATATATACTATTAAATATAAAAAATACATTTTTGCGTAAAATTTTAAAATATTACACTTTCAAATCTATATGAAATTTTTTGTATTTTTTGTAATTACCAACTAATTATAGCATAATTTTTTTATTTTGCATAGATAATAAATTAATTAATTGGCGTTATGCATAAATATTCTGATGTTAAGGTTAAATGTTTGTTGCTAAATGTTTGTTGTGGTAATATAAAAGCAGAGGAAAAAATATGAAAAAAATAATAATTGAAGTTGGTTCAACTGTAACAAAAATTGACGAGTACGATGGTGACACAGTAAAGAGAATTGAGGATGTGACAATCTTTTTCAAAAAACATTATGACGAGCAAGGCAATTTGCTTTGCAGTGACATTGAGGCACTCTCAAGTAAAGTTAATGAAATGAAAAATAAAACAGACGACATTTATGTTTGCGGAACTAGTGTTTTCAGAAAACTTACTGATAGTCAAAAATCCGAATTTTTACTAAATTTTAAAAGCAAAACAGGCGTCGAGTTCAACATAATCTCACAGGAAGAAGAAAACGAATTAACTGTGCTTGGTTCAACTAGATTTGTTAATCAAAAAGTATGCGTTTTTGTTGCTGGTGGTGGTTCAACTGAAATCTCGGTTTTTGATAAAAAAATTTTAGATACAGCGTCATCTGATATTGGAGTGATTGATATTATGAAGCAATTTCCAGACCTTGCTAATGACACAGCCACAACAAAAATTGAAGAAGTTATGGAGTTTATTAAGCCAAAGCTCAATCTCCCAACTGAAAGGGCGGACGTTATGATTCTTGCAGGCGGTGCACACGAAAAGTTTGCAAGGGGCTCTGGCATCAGGTTTGAAGATAATGTTTTATATGATGACCCAAATGCTTCAATTATGATGGACATTGAAACCAGACGAGCTGAGAGCCAAAGATATTATAAAGAAATATCTCTTGACGAAATCCGCTCAAAATCAAGCGACCCAAAGTGGTGGTTTGCAACAAGGGCAATGTGTGCAATTGTTTTAGTTATTGCTGAAAAGATTGGTGCAAAGTATATCGTTCCAACGGATATTGCAATGTCTTATGGAATAATTTCAAAGTTTGGAAATTAAAAGAAAAAAGGCAACTAAGATGGTTGTTTTTTTAACATTTATCCTGTCCTCCTCATACAATAAACTGAGTGGCGAAATCCACTCAATATACAAAGGAGACAAAAATGGAAACAATTTCAAACCAAGCTCACGTATCTTTTTCATATGCTGGCTCAGAGGAAACATACAGCAACGATTCAAACATTGTTAACTCTTCAATAAAGGACAAGTACAGCATTTCAGTTGAAAAAACCACAACAACCGAGTGCTTTCGTGCAGGAGAAATCATCAGCTATATGGTTCGTGTAACAAACACAGGCTGTGGCTGTTTGAGCAACTTCACTGCAACAGACAACCTTGGTGGTGAGGATTATGCAACATTTGTTGAGGGCTCAGCAAAACTCTTTATTGGTGGTTCAATGAGGGATATCACTCCATCTTCAACTGACCCATTAACATTTGAGTTTACAGAAAGGCTTGAAAGAGATGAAGAGTTTATTTTGCAATACAATGTCACAGTAAATGAAGACATCAGCTCTGAAGTTACTGAAATCACAAACCATATTGAAGTTAGGGGTTACCCTTGTGATTGTTGTTGCGATAATAATGGAGGTTCTGTTGAAGGCTCTGCAGAAGTAACAGTTCCAAAATGTGAATTTGCCGAAGTTCTTATCACAAAAGCTGTTAGCAACGACAATGTTTGTTGCGGTGAAGAACTTGATTATATGATTACGCTCACAAACACAGGTAACGTTGATGCGACAAATGTTATTATCACAGACTCACTTCCATCAACGTTTACTGTTATGGAAATTCACTCAGAAAACAACGGCGTTCATTACAAATATGATGCAAGTGAGTATGATATTGACGATGCAAATTTATTAACGCTTCCAAACGCAACAGGAACAGCTATCTACGTTCCAGCAATTGCACCTGGTGTTGACAACACTACAAGAATCCGCATTCACGGACATATGTAATAATCAAAACCTAGCTAGAAATAGTTAGGTTTTTTTCTTGATAGTTTTTTGCTTTTAATTTGAAACATATTGAAATTGGCACTGAATTATGCTACATTATTGATAGAAAATTTAGGAGAAAATTATGTTTGATTATTCAAAAATTCCTGATATTGAACTTGAGGACATTGCTCAAGATGTAAACAAAAAGATTTTTAAGCGTATGCCTAAAAA
Organism: uncultured Lachnospiraceae bacterium; assembly: GCA_964520955.1. Taxonomy (GTDB): domain Bacteria; phylum Bacillota; class Clostridia; order Christensenellales; family UBA1242; genus RGIG1681. The sequence continues at coordinate 7,039 of CAZFPH010000008.1, read as the reverse complement.
ACTCGTAGAGTTTTGCAGGGGCGTGGAAAGTGACGATAAGTTCTATTCTCACCACACAAACTTTGGCACATATACTAAAACATTGCAAAGCTTCCACAAACAAATTTATGATTATCTTGAGGCTCTTGGTGCAGTTGAGTATACCATCGAAACTAGCCTGCAGAACGCCTGCATAAATAGTCCGCTTGGAATAACTTATATCGGTAGATTTCAAAAGGGAATTGATGATACTTGGAAGATTAAAGATATCCCAATGCTTTATAGGTTTGAACTTGGAAGATTGTGGCTTCCAGCTCACCACGAGGCAAAGGTTACGCAGTATGGCAAAGTGCCTGAATCCGTTGCTGAAATTTTGAGAGGCTATATTAAGTATGCGTTAAAGTGCGGTGACAAAAACTTTGACGAGCTTCAAAAAGAATTAATTATCCTTGAAAATGCAGGCGTAATTAATGAAAATTTTTACGAGAAAGTTGAAACTGAAATAAATAAAAAACAGCAAAAAAAGGCCGAGATTTTAACAATGGTCGAGGCAAGAAAAAATCAAAGGCTTTCACAAAAAGAGTAAATAACAAAAATATCCACACAAAAACAAATCGACAAAAACAGCAAACAAAAAACCACTTTTTAGTGGTTTTTATTTTTTAAAAATGCTCATATTTATAAAAATTAAAGCTGTAATTAAACATTAAAATTGTTCTTGTGTTCCATTTTCTTCTTCAAACTTTTTGCGAATAACACGCTGTTTATACATAATGTAGAACTTGAATGGGCAAACAGCAATCATAATTGTTAGCACGATTTTAAAGATAACAATGCTCTGAGTGAGCGATATCAAAATGAACAAAATATAAATAAATATCGAAACGATGTATTTCACGGTTTCAATAATAACGCCGTGCTCTGCAATAAACTCAAACAACCCTAGGTTTTTGATAATTGCGTCACGCTCTGCGTCTCCAAAGTAGTCCGAAAAATAGATTGCTATTGTTAGCACGCAGTTCAAGATAATGAACATTGCTTCGCTTGACCAAAAGTTAAAAATCAAGCAAGCAATAAATGGAAGCCCACCAATGGTTAGGTATATTGCCAGTTTTTTCACGTTTGGTTTATGCTCAATTTTTCGGTAAAGAAGAAGTAATCCTATTGTTATAAGTGAGAAAATAGAAGAGAAAATACCTAGGCTAAAGTTTGTTTTAAAAGCAAAAATTGTAAGGATTATGATGACAATCTTGTATGTGGTTTTGATGCCTGCAAGCATACCATTATAGTATGTGTACTTAACCTTGTTCCATGCGTCAGGATTGGCTTTTAGGTATTTTAAATACTTTTTAATTTCAAGTTTACTATCTTCAGGTTTTTTAGATTTAATAAAGAATGATATAACAAACTGAACAATGATAAATGCCACAATATAAATTGCAATGGTTGAGTAAGAAGACTTGTCAATCACAAAACCAAGAACTGTTGGAACAACAATGTTGATTGCATTTGTGATAATTGTTGAAACAACGCTGTACTTTTTCATATAAATTCTGTCTACAAGTTCGTTTTTCATAACATTGTAGCTTGAGTAGTAGAACGCATTAGACACACCGCAAATTGCACCAGCAAGCACAATCCACTGAGCAATTGTCTCACCCCAAAATACTATTGCAACAAGGAAGCACGCATTAACAAAAATTCCAATTCTTAAAAATGAAACTCTGTTGCTCTTGTCCACAAAATAGCTGTTAATTATGTAGACTAAAATGTAGGCAACATACTGTGAGATATATAGGATTGCAACGTTAAAAAGTCCTGAACCAAAAATATTGTCCGGACTGAGCGAAATTATGTGCGATGTTAAAAACGTGTTTGTGAAAATTTCAAGCACCATTCTAAGCATCTGCACAATAATCAGTGATGATTGAGTTCTGTTTAATTTGTTCATAATAAACCCTCTTTTGCTAATTTATTATACATCAAAAATGAACCATCTGCCAAACAATACAAAACAAAAATACAAAATAAAAACCCTCAGCAAGGGCTGGGGGATTAATCTGCTTGAGGTTGTGATGGTTCGCTTAAAAAACCACGAGATCTCAAGCCATCGATTATAATTTTGCAGTTTTTGTAGTGTGGCGAATCCTTTCCGCGTCGGTTTGCAATGTCGTCAAGCCTGTCTTCAAAAGAAACGTACTCGCCTTTTTTATTTATGTGCATATCGGCAAAGTTTAAAAGGTCAAGAGCTGACGATTGGTACTCCTCGGTAGGTTTTCCGTGATACAAAACCTCTAGAAAATACTTGTAGTTCTGCTTTTCGAGTATCCTTGCACCAACAAGGTGATGCTGTTCGCTTCCGCCAAACTCATAGCCAATGTCGTGCATTATGCCAAGCGTAAACATTTCCTCAGGGTCAAGACCAACTTCTTCGGCGTGCTCTTTCATAAGCCTTGCAACTGCCATAATGTGCTTTAATCTATCTTCATCAATCATAATAACCTCGCTTGTAAGTTTATATTATCACATCACATTCTTTTTATCAATAAGTTGTAGTCCACAATAATTTCCGTTGCGTCGCTTGGGATTTGTGTGAGTGTTTTTTCAGCATTTTCTTTGCCCGTTTTGCTAAAAAAGGGCTGGCTAGAAAGGTTCACAAAATCTTCTTTGCTCACAGGTTTTTGGTAACTGTCAAAAATTTCAAATCCGTTCTTTTCAAGTGATTTTGAACTTGCAAAGTTGTTTTTATGCACCTTAGAAAACACCCATTCAAAGCCGTCAGTTTTGCATTTATCTAGCAGGTGCGAAACCATCTGTTTCATAATGCCTTTGCCACGATGAGCGGAGTGCACCATATTAAACCCAACTTCCACAAGGCTGTTTGTGTTGCAATCGGTAGGAAATTCGATTTTGCCTATAAGTTTTCCGCACTTGTAGTCTAGGCTGCTAACTCCGCAAAGCTCGTTGCCTTCAAAATATCCAACAATATAAAACCTTGGCTTTTCAAGTATTGACTTAACGCTGTCATAATCAAAAGGCATAGGCGTAAACCACTCAAGATTCTCAAGGTTTGAGTACATATTTTTGATAAGTTCGCAAAACTTTTCAGTATCAGAGATTTCTAGTTTTCTAATTTCCATAAGTCCTCCTAATTTTTAGGCTTTAAAATTTTTGTGGTGGTGAAAATCATTGAAACAGCACAGGCAATGCCCATTCCAAATTGAACCATAAAACTTGGATAGATTAGGTATGGCAAATACGCAAAGCCTCTTGGGGTGAAGATAAATACGTCACGGATTGACATACCATCAAACTGGTTATCGTCATCACAAATCTTTTTGGTGTAAGACGTTAAAAGAGGCACAAAAACAAGTGGAAAACTTGCCCCAAGCGTCAAACTACAAACATAAAGAACAATGCTGTTTTTCACAAAAAGCAGAATTATAAACGAAGCAATCATTACAAAAATACTAATCAGTGCACTCAGCAAACTTAAGTTTTTGTCGACCAAAAATTTTGCTAAAATATTTGCACCAATTTTGCAGACTTCAATAAGAACCAAAACGATTGTGATTGACTGAAACGTTAGGTCGTTTAAAAATAAATATAGAGGAAGTGCCACGTCAAATATGGTTTGAAAAAGTCCGAATTGTGCGTGGTAGATATTGTAAAACTTGTAATTTTCCGGAATTTTCGATTGTATTGAAACCCTGTCCACAAATGCAGTTTTGAGCAGGTTGTAGCCGTAAAAAATTGGGATAACTGAAACAATGTAAAGCACAGAGCCAACAATTGAAAGGATAAGCAGTGAGTTTTTGAAACTTGCCGAAAGCATATAACCGCTAATTAACAAAAACACCATTTTGCCAATGTTGGTTGGGATTTCAAACTTTGCAACATTAATTGATTTGTCGGTGAGTGAAAACAAAATGTTTATTGGCACGGAGTATAGCACCTGTGCAAAAGCCATAAGCACTGCAAGTATCACGCAAATCAGCCAAGTTATATTGAGGTTCAATAGAAATTGAACGGCAATCATCGGAACAAAATGCAATATGATGGCAACAACTCCGTATTTTTGCAGAAACTTCTTCAGCACCAAGTTAAAAAGAACGCAAAGTGAGTTATAAAGAGCAAGGTAAAGCACAACAAGCGTCATACTGCCACTTAGCTTTAAAATTAACAGCGGAACGAAAACTTTAATCAAACTGTCTGCAATAGCCTTGACCATTTTGTGTAAAAAAATGAGGTTGGTTTTGTTTGTTAGCTCCATAGTTTAAATTATAGCAATGGAGCAGACAAATATCAAATCAAAATAGTTATAGATTTAATTTACAAAAATTTTTCAGTTTGTTATTATAATGGTAGGAGGCTTTATGAACAACGTTAATTATAAAAGACAAAAATTAGAGTATGCATACTCGCTTTTCAAACAACGCAAGTTTTTCAAAAAAGCAAGGGCTGTTGTTGTGGATAATGGCAAGTTGCTTTTGATTGAAGTTACTTACTTAAACGGCGTGACCGACGACCTTGCAAGAAATCCAAACCGCAAGTCTTACAGCAAGCACTACCTTCTTCCTGGTGGCGGAATTGATGAGGGTGAAACTCCAAAACAAGCATCGGTTCGTGAAGCATTTGAAGAGTATGGCGTAAACGTTGAACCTGTCAAATACCTCGGCAAAAGTTACTACACTGTTCCAATGAACATAGATGGCGAGGACTTCAAGTCTAACAGAGTGGAGTATTATTACCTTTGCAAAATTGCTGATAGCAAACAAAGCGAGCAGTTTGGTCTCAGCGGAGAGTTTGAAGCAGAAAACAAAGTCTATAAAAAAGTGAAACTTACCCTTGACGATATCAAAAAACTTGACCCATCGGATATTAATGATATGAACCCAAAAGTTTATAACGAGCTTGTAAACTATCTTAGTTCAAATTAAAAATACCGTTAAGAAAGTTGTTATATTTTTAACTAATTAAAATATTTTGAATCGATTTTGTGATGTGCTATCATAAGGTTATGAATATTAGATTTGCAAACAGAAGTGATGACAAAAAAGTACTCGCTCAGCTTATTTACGAAACGGATAGATTTATTTATCCGTATTGGTTTAGTGACAAAAATGAAGGGATTAACATTATTGCCGAACTTATAGACAACGAGAACTCGATTTTTTGCTACAAAAACTGCGTAGTGGCTGAAATCGACGGGCAAATCGTGGGGCTAATTATGATCTACAAAAACGACGGCAGTTTTAATTTTGACTACAAAAAGTACGTTTTGTTGAGTTTTGAAAGCGAACACGTTATAAACAACTATGTACTAAAGGCTCAGCAAGAAATAATATCAAACACTGCTTATGTTTTTGCTGTTAGGGTAAAAGATGAATACAAAAGGCAAGGCATTGCCTGCAAAATGTTTGAGTTTGTGTTCAGCTCTCTGCCTAAAAATTATACAATTGAAATCGATGTTTTGGTGGAAAACACGCCAGCAGTTAATCTTTACAAAAAAGTTTGCTTTGAAATTATAAATGAGTACAAAGGTTACAACGGCTACAAAAAACACAAACCGCTTTGCTATTTTATGAGGAAAAAATAAAGACAGGTCACCCTGTCTTTTTATTTTTATTTATTTGCAATTTCGTCAGCAAGATTTTTAAGTTCTTCACGACTTGTATCGTTTAGTGCTGACATAATTTTTACTGTGGCGTTGGTGTAAGTGATATTTTTGCACTTTTCCAGCATAGACTTCATAACGCGTGTTGCGGTTGGTGCCCAGCTTCCGTTTTCAATGAAACCAACCATTTTGTTTTGGAAATTTCTTTCAATTAAGTTGTTAATAAACTCACGCATAAAAGGGAAGATTTCAGCGTTGTAGGTGGTGGTTGCAAATATAATTTTGCCGTACCTGAAAGCGTCTTCAACGGCTTCCGCCATATCGCACCTTGCAAGGTCATTCAACACAACTTTTTGTCCTTTTTCTTCAAGCATTTTTGCAAGTTCAAACACAGCTTTTTTTGTGTTGCCGTAAACAGAGGTGTAGGCAATAACAATACCCTCCCTTTCCACGCCGTAGCTTGACCAAGTGTTATAAAGGTCTAAGTAATATCCAAGATTATCTTTTAAAATTGGTCCGTGAAGAGGGCATATTGTTTGAATGTCAAGAGTAGACGCTTTTTTGAGAACCATTTGAACTGGCAATCCATATTTTCCAACAATGCCAATATAGTATCTTCTTGCCTCGCAAGCCCATTCCTCATCTATATCTAACGCACCAAACTTTCCAAAACCGTCAGCAGAGAAGAGTACTTTGTTTGTGATATCGTAAGTCATAACAACTTCTGGCCAGTGCACCATTGGTGCTTCTATGAAGCTAAGAGTGTGTTTGCCAAGTTCAAGTTTTGAGCCTTCAGCAATCACAACTTGGCGGTCGGCAAAGTCTGTGCCAAAAAATTGTTTCATCATCACAAACGCCTTGGCTGAAGACACAACTTTTGCGGTTGGATATGCTTTTGCAAATTCAGTAATGCTTCCTGAATGGTCAGGCTCCATATGTTGAACAATCAAAAAGTCTGGTGTTTTGCCAGCGAGCACGTTTTTAATATTAACAAGCCATTCGTCAGAAAAACGACTATCAACCGAGTCCATAACCGCAATTTTTTCATCTATAATAACATAAGAATTATACGCCATACCATTTGGCACAACGTATTGACCTTCAAACAAATCAATTTCGTGGTCGTTAACTCCAACATATTTAATATCATTAGTAACGTTAATATCCATAAAGCACCTCTAATTATTTAATATTAAAATCATTATATAAAATGCAATAATCTTAGTCAAAAGTTATTTTAAATAATAAATAATTTTTTTAAAAAAATTGAAAATAAAATATACAAGAAAGTAAAGCATTAAAACTGCTTATATTTCTCTTTGCGGATAATTTGTGGCGATATATGAGCTTCTTTTTTTAGTGATTTTAATTGTAGGTGAGATGCTTTCAAGGTGCTCGTACCAGTCTTTGTAATGATTGAATGTTGTGCCGTCAAGGGCAGAA
>CAZFPH010000007.1:0-20299 GCA_964520955.1 uncultured Lachnospiraceae bacterium | reverse complement strand
TTTTGGGAAAGATAATAACTTGAACAGAAGGTCAAACTCACGAACAGTTAAAGCAATTTCTTCTCCGCTAAGGTAGGCGGTGTGTTCTTCGCTATCAAGAGTTAAGTTTCCAATGGTTAGTTTCTTGTTTTGCTTTGCGGTTGTTCGCCTTAAAATAGCACCGATTTTCATAACCAACTCGTCAAGGTCGAAAGGCTTTGTGATGTAGTCATCAATGCCAAGCTTGTAGCCAAGTTGCTTTGAAAACTTGTCTTCTCTTGCTGTCATAAAAACAATTGGAATTTGCGTGTTGGCACTTCTGATTTTTTCAGCGAGTGAAAAGCCGTCCATCTGAGGCATCATTATATCTGAAATGATTAAGTCAATACCATTATCTTCCAGAACTTCCAAGGCTTCCAAACCATTAAAAGCATTTTGTGTTTCGTAGCCGTTAGAATTTAAATAATCACAAACACTGCCGTTTAACTCTCTATCGTCTTCAACTATTAGTATTTTGCTCATAACGCACTCCTAATACAAAAAATAATTTTCTTTACAGAATTATTATAGCACACCTTTTTGTGAATTTAATTATACAAATGTAAAAGTTTTGTAAAACTTAATAAAAATACCCACCAAAAAGGCGGATATTTTGAGATTTTGTTACCATATTTAACAAATGTTCATACGCTAAAACAGCAGGGCGATAAAGTAACTCGCAGGTACTAGAATTAACGCTCCAACAACGTTAAATAGCGTGTCCATTCCAATATAGAACCAAGTTCCACGATTTTTAGCGAAACCCTCTTTTCTTGAAACTTTAACGTATTCTTTAAGGGCAATAACTCCTGAAAGCGATGAAAAGATAATTCCAAGACTTGCAACGTTCACGGAAATTAGAAGCTGGGCGTAATTGTTTGTGAATTTTGAAAGCAGGATTGCTGTTGGCACGTTTGAGATAACTTGACAGCTTAGGTATGCTGTGAAGAATGTGTGCTTATCAATAATTCTAGTTAGGAAGTTTGTGATTGCTGGTATTCTTGAAAGATTTCCAGAGAAGATGAAGAACACAAAGAAGATGAGCGGAATTGTGTAGTCAACACCAAGGAATGCTTTGCGATCAACAAATATCATTGCAATTGTAACAACAATGAGAGAAATCCAGTATGGAATAACTCTAAGAACTGAAAGAAGAACGAGCACAAATAAAACTAGCAAAATAATAAGGGAACGCTTGTTGATTTTTTTGTCGTAATCATCTTGGAACTCAAGCTTGTCTTTTTTTATGAACATACAAACTATGAGTATCAAAACAAATGCGATAAGTGTTGGGAGTATCATAATTTTCAAAAACTCTAAAAGTGACATTTCATAGAATGAAAAGATATAGAGATTTTGTGGGTTGCCTATAGGCACTAGCATACCACCAAGGTTGCTGGCAATATTTTGCATAATGAATGTGAATGCACAGTACCTGAGTTTGTTTGTATATTTTAAAACTATGTATGAAAGTGGCAAGAGGGTGAGAAGTGACATATCATTTGCATTGAAGATTGCTGAAACATAGGTCATAAAAATCAAACAAATAATGATGCTTCGTGTATTTTTGAACATTTTAACAATAATTCTTGCAAGTTTTTCAAAGAAATTAATATTGCTAAGTGCCGCAATAACAAGCAAAAGCAAAAAGATATTTGCAAGAGTGCTCCATTCAAAATAGCCAAGATACTCTTTGTCTGGCGGAACAAAAAACATCGAAACAATTGCAATAACAAGAGCAATTGAGAAAATGCAGTTTGTTTTAAAGAAATTTAAAACCTTCAATAATACGTTTTTCATAAAATCTCCTAAATAACAATACTATCTTAGTTCAAAAATAAAAAAATCTCAATCAAAATAACTAAAATGTAACGAAATCTCAAAAAATACTTTTCAAAACGCATAGGTTTAATATATAATGAGCAGGTAAATGGTAGAGCATAACGGCTTTCACTTATTACGAATCTAAAGAGAGGTAAAATTATGAAAACTGTAAAATATAAATGTCACCTTTGCAATCAAGAGTTTGAACTTCCTGAAGGAACAGAACCTGTTTGCCCAATTTGCGGTGCAACTGGCGAACACCTTGAGGTTATTGAAACAAAAGGAGATGAAAAAGTGAATAAGTACAAAGGCACAAAAACCGAGCAAAACTTGATGACAGCTTTTGCTGGTGAATCTCAAGCAAGAAACAAGTACACATATTTTGCATCAGTTGCAAAAAAAGAAGGATACGAGCAAATCGCATCACTTTTTACAAAAACAGCTGATAACGAAAAAGAACACGCAAAAATGTGGTTCAAAGAACTTAACGGAATTGGCGACACTGCTGAAAATTTAAAGGCTGCTGCTGAAGGTGAAAACTACGAATGGACTGATATGTATGCTGAATTTGCTAAAGTTGCTGACGAAGAAGGATTCCACGAACTTGCTGAAAAGTTCAGAGGCGTTGCAGCTATCGAAAAGTCTCACGAGGAAAGATACAGAGCATTGCTTAAAAATGTTGAAACAAAAGAGGTTTTTGAAAAGTCTAGCGTTAAGGTTTGGGAATGTAGAAATTGCGGACACATTGTTATTGGAACAAAGGCTCCTGACATCTGTCCAGTTTGCTCACACCCACAGAGCTACTTTGAAGTTAGAAACGAAAACTACTAAAAAACAAAGGGAGGAGTGGAAGCTCTTCTCTTTTTTATTGCTTAATAAAATAATATTTAAGGAGAAAATTATGAGAACTTATGGAACTTGTGCTATCGGCGTTAGAGCACCAATTATTAGACCAGGAGACGACCTCGTTGAGATTGTTGCAGAATCTGTTTTAAATGTGTCGGAGCAAAGAAATATAACATTAAAGGAAAAGGATATTGTTGCGGTAACTGAAGCAATTGTTGCAAAAAGTCAAGGCAACTTTGCTAAAACCAGCGACATTGCTGACGATGTTAGAGCAAAACTTGGCGATGGAAAAGTTGGTCTTATTTTTCCAATACTTTCAAGAAACAGATTTTCTGAAATCTTAAAAGGAATTTCGGACGGTGTTGATGAACTTGTTATTCAGCTTTCTTATCCATTTGATGAGGTAGGCAACCCACTTGTTTCAATTGATAAACTTTATGAAATGGGAATTTATACTTTTGATAGAGAGTTCACGCCTGAGGAGTTTTATGAGATTGTTGGTAGTGTTGAGCACCCATTCACAGGGGTTGACTACATAAAGTATTACCTAGAAATTTGTGGAGGCAAGGCTAGCATAATCCTCAGCAACGACCCACTTGAAATTTTGAAGTATACGAAAAAGGTTATCAATGCTGATATTCATTCAAGGAACAGAACAAAAAAGATTTTGCTTAATAACGGAGCTGAAAAAGTTTTATCGCTCAGTGATATATTAAATGAAAAGAGCGACAGCCACGGTTATCACGAGGCTTATGGTGTGCTTGGCTCAAATAAATCAAAAGATGGTCAGCTCAAGCTCTTCCCAAGAAACACTGAGGAGTTTGTAAACAAACTTCAGGCAAAGTTAAAAGAAAAGACAGGCGTTGAGCTTGAATGTATGGTTTATGGCGATGGTGCATTCAAAGACCCAGTTGGTGGAATTTGGGAGCTTGCTGACCCAGTTGTTAGCCCAGCATTTACATCTGGACTTATTGGAACACCAAACGAAATTAAACTAAAATATGTTGCTGATAACAAGATTGAAAACCTCACTGGTGAAGAAGCTATTAGCGAAATGAAAGAGATTATTAAGCAGAAAGAGGGAGACCTCAAAAATCAAAATATTTCTCTTGGTACAACTCCAAGAAGAATTACTGACCTTGTTGGTTCACTCTCAGACCTCACATCTGGAAGTGGTGACAAGGGCACACCAATCGTTTTAATTACTGGTTATTTTGATAACTACGCTGATGAATAAAAACGCAAAATCATTAAAAATCGCAAAAATAAAGAAAAAACAAAAAAGTAAGGGATTCCCTTACTTTTTTTGTTTTTATTTAGTTATAATCTGCCACCCATAAGTGAACCAGAATTGTATTTTTTGAGTCCTGCATTAAAGCAAATAAATGCAAGTGCAACAAACAGAGCAACAAATCCAACATATCCGAGTAGCCACCAAATATTAAAGCTCAAAAAGATATATTCAGCTGGAATAAAGGTGTAGAAAAATGTTGGGATAGCTGTGAAGAATATTGCTTTAACAACAGTGTCAAAAATTGCTGGTGGGTAGTTTGCGGCTTTAAGGATTGTGCCTTCTGCTGCTTTTGCAAATGCGTCGCCACGCTTAATAAAGAAGCAGAGCGAAACATAAATAACGTAAACGGCAACATAAAGCAGTCCTGAAAGTATCATAACAGGCACCATAATCAAAAACCAATGGATAGGTGCACCGATTAAGATTAGTACCAAAAACGCATAGATAATGTCGCCGATTGCTGAAACACTTGTTGATGAACAGCAAACATTAATGAGTACATTTTTTGGTTGTGTTAAAAACACATCAAGTCTGCCTTCATAAACCATATCTTTGATTTTCCACGCTCCGTAGAAGAATGCGTGAGATATTCCAAATCCACCAGATGATATCGCCCAAAGGAGCATTGTTTCTTTAAAACCATAACCACCAACATTGTCAACAAGCTGGAAAACTATGTACCATTGAATAATGAAGAATGCGTCGTTTAATATCATCATTATCATTTGCATAAAGAATGATGACTTGTATTTCCATTCTTTTTTAAGGTTCAGGGCAAAGTAACTAAAAATAAGTTTCAAATTATTAACCACCATTAACGTTCACCTTCTTTGTACCAAATTTGTAGATAATAAGCCCAAGTGCAATGGTTAGGGCAAGGTATGCAACTTGCGAAAGGCTAACTGATAAGAATAAATCCCAAGAGAAGTTAGCAAGCAGTTTGCAAGGACCGCTCATCATTGCGTAAACTGGACTATATGTGATTGCTGGCTGAAGCCAAGCAGGGAAGAATTCTGGTGGAAAGAACAAACCAAAAATCATAACGAATTTTTGAACAATCCAAGTGAATGGTGTTGCTTCTTCAATCCAAAAGGCGAGCAGACCCACCACGCCATAAACAAGGCAGGTGAGAAGTGTTGCAAGAAGTAGGCTTAAAAGGATTGGAAGCACATAGGCAATACTAAAGTTTTCAATTGGACCAACAAGTAGTAGACCCATCAATATTCCCGCAGGAACTAGGAATATTAGTTTCCATAAAAACTCACCGCACTGAGAGAATACTTGATAGGTAAAATAATTGTATGGCTTGTTTAGTTGGTAAGCAACCTTGCCTGACTTTATATCGTTTGAAAATGCTTGAGTAACGCCACGGCAGTTCATTGAGTACATAAGTGCCTCAGCCATAATCATATACCAAAGCATCATTTTGAATGAATAGCCGTTAATGAGCGAGCCACCACCATCTCCGCCGTAAATATAACCCCAAAGTTCTCTGAAAATATAAATTATAACAAAGAACGAAAATACAGCAGAAATTGAGTTTGCAATGGTTTTGCTCTCTTGCTTAAAACTGGTTTTTAGAACCGAAAAATACTTACGCATCTTCGCCTCTATAAATGTTTTTGATAATCTCTTCAAGTGGGGTACTTGAGATTGAAATATCTTGAATTTCGTCAGCTTTAAACAGTCCCAAAAGTTCGTCCATTGTGGTTTTGTTCATATCCACTTCAATTTTGTAGAACGTGTCTTTTGCTTTTAAAACAGTGATACCATCTTTTTCTTTAATTTTTACGTCTTTAACAAGGTTAACATCAACGATTTTTTTGTTGAGGTGATGATATTTTAGGTTTCTCATCGAGTCGTCAAGAACGATTTTTCCGTCGTTTATAATGATTACACGTTTGCAGACCTCTTCAATATCGCCAACGTCGTGAGAGGTGAAAAGCACGGTTATTCCAAGTTCACGATTAAGTTTTTTGATAAGGTTTCTGAGTATTTCTTTTGCGATTGGGTCAAGACCGATTGTTGGCTCATCAAAAAATAGCATTTTTGGGTCGTGCAATAACGATGCTACCATTTCGCATTTCATTCTTTGACCAAGGCTTAGGCTCTTTACTGGTTGATGCATAAAATCCTTGATTTCAAAAAGATTGGCGAGCTCTTCTATTTTTTCTTCTAGTTTGTCTTTTTTGATATCGTAAATCGAGCCGAAGAATTTGAAGTTTTCATAGGCTGAAAGGTGCACCCAAAGTTGCTCTTTTTGACCAAACACTGTGCCGATTTTATATGAAAGCTTAACTCGTTCTTTGCTTGGGTTGTGACCCAAGATTTTGATATCGCCCGCAGTTGGAAAAAGTATGCCAGTTAGCATTTTGATAGTTGTTGATTTTCCTGCACCATTTGGTCCAATGAAAGCAAGTGCTTCGCCTTCTTCAACATCAAAAGAAATGTTGTCAACGGCAACTTTAACGCCTTTTTCTTTTTTGAAAAGGCACTTTTTTCCATTTGGTTTTGTGGCACTTTTTTTAACAATAAATTCTTTTCTTAAATCTTTTACTTCAATAATCTTCATAAGTGTAACCTCAAAGAAATTAATATAGTGTTTAGTTTAGCATTAAACCCTAAAAATTTCAATAGAATTTGCAGGTTTGAGGTTTGCTTTTATCGATTTTTAGTGTTACACTTGTTTTAGAGGTGTTTTATGAGTAGAAAAATATTGATTGCCACTGGAAATGCTAGCAAAGTTGCGTTATACAAACAACTTTTAGCTGATGCAGGGCTTGAGGGTATTGGTGCTAACGAACTTGGAATAAAGGTCAATGCTGAAGAAAATGGTGAAACAGAAATCGACAACGCAATAATAAAGGCTAAGGCGTTTTATGATGCGTCAGGTATGCCAGTTATTGCAAATGATAGTGGGCTTTATATTGATAAATTTAGTGAAGCCGACCAACCAAAACAGCTTGTTAGACGTTATGGTGGAAAAGACCTTACCGACGAAGAAATGCTCAGAGTCTACATTGAAAAGTTTAAGGCGGTTGGCGGTGAAAGTGCAGGGCATTACAACGTAGCACTGGCAATTGTGGATAGAGATGGAAAAGTTCACTCAAGAGAATTTAAGCCTGAAAGATATTTTATCAGCACGCCAAGCAAAACGATTCAAAAAGGCTTTCCTCTTAGTTCACTTTCGTTTGATAAAAAGACCGGAAAATACCTAAGTGAAATGACGCCGTCAGAGAAGATTGCATACGAAGCCGATGCAATGGTTAAGCAAAAAGAGTTTATTGAAGAAATTTTTAATAAAAAATAATCCACCAGTTTTGGTGGATTTTTTAGTGCACAAAATTGAATATTATGGTAAAGATTGCAATAATTAGCAGGTAAATAGAAGAATAAATAAACTTGTTGTTTTTAAGCATTTTTATTGTGAGTTTTAGTGAGGCAAATGAAACTAGAAATGTCAAAACAAATGCAAATCCGCAGTCTAGCATACTGAGCCCTGCAAAAGCAGAAGCTGAAAAATCAGTCGAAACAAGTTCTAGTATAAATCCGCCAATAATTATTGGAATACTCAGCAAAAAGCTGTACTCAGCGGACTTTGTTTCATCGTTTCCGCAAAAAAGCAGGGTGGAAATGGTTGTACCTGAGCGTGAAAGCCCTGGGAGAACCGCAAAACCCTGTGCTATTCCAACAGCAATTGCCGATTTATAGGAAATTTCTGTAGGGTGCAAGGTGGCAGATTTCTTTTGGAACTTGTGGCACAAAAATAGTATTAGAGACGTCGCCAAAAAGCAAAATCCGTAAAAACTAGTAACATAGCTATCGATGTCAAGCAGTTTGTAGGCAAAAGCAAAAATAAGTGTAAGGATTGTAGATAAAAGCAGTTTGTAAGTTAGGGGCTGAAATGGTTTTTTGATAATTTTCAAAATAACGCCTCTGTAAATTATTATAACCGCAAGTAACGTTGCAAGGTGCAAAAACAAATTTAGCCCTAACAGATTTCCGCTTATTCCAAATAGCTGTTCAAGTAGCAAAAGGTGTCCACTACTCGAAACTGGTAAAAATTCAGTCAGCCCTTGCACCACACAAAGCAAACATAAAACCCAAAAATTCATACTTAATTATATTATCAAATTGGTCAAAATATGCTTTAACACTTTATTTTTTTGGCAAAGTGTTATATAATAGCTATCGAAAGGAGAATGAGTAATGGAACTTGGAGTTGTTGGACTTCCTAATGTTGGAAAGAGTACACTATTTAATGCTATAACAAAAGTTGGTGCAGATGTTGCAAACTATCCATTCTGCACAATTGAACCAAATGTGGGTATTGTGCCAGTGCCTGATGAAAGGCTTAATGTGCTTGCAAAAATGTATAACACACAAAAGGTGACACCTGCAGTTTTAAAATTTGTTGATATTGCAGGACTTGTTAAAGGTGCGTCAAGAGGTGAAGGTCTTGGAAATAAATTCCTTGGGGCTATTCGTGAATGTGATGCAATTGTTCACGTTGTTAGATGTTTTAACGACAGCAACATAACACACGTTGACGGCTCGGTTGACCCTGTTCGTGATATTGAAACCATTAACACAGAACTAGCATTGGCAGACCTTGAAACCGTGAAAACTAAACTTGAAAAATGTGAAAAAATGTACAAGCAAGGCAACAAGGAATATTTTGCCGATGTTGAGCTACTAAGAAAAATCAGCAACGCTCTTAACGATGGCAAACCAGCAAGACTTGTTATTGAAAATGATGATGAAAGAAAACTTGCAAGCGAATACTTTTTGCTCACAACAAAGCCAGTGATTTATGCTTGCAATATTTCTGAAAGTGATGTTGGCAAAGATGAAATTGAGCTTGAAAACGTTCAAAAAGTTAAAAAGTTTGCTGAAAGTGAAAATTCAAAAGTGCTTGTTATTTGTGCAAAAATTGAGCAAGAACTTTCTGAACTTGAGGACGACGAAAAGCAAATGTTTTTAGATGACCTTGGACTATCTGAAAGTGGTCTTGAAAGAGTTATCAAGATTGGCTATGAAACACTTGGTCAAATTTCATATCTTACAGCCGGCGAAAAGGAGGTTCGTGCATGGACAATCGTTAAAGGCACGAAAGCCCCTGGTGCTGCAGGAAAAATCCATAGTGATTTTGAAAAGGGATTCATCAGAGCCGATGTTGTGTCTTATGATAATCTTATTGCTTGCGGAAGCTACCTCAAAGCAAAAGAGGCGGGCAAAGTGAGAAGTGAAGGCAAGGATTATGTTGTTCAAGATGGCGACATAATGCTCTTTAAATTTAATGTGTAATTTGAACTTAAAAATGTATAATTTCAAAATTACTTTTTGATTTTATACATTTTTATTTTTAATTTCTCCATTTTCAATATATAGCACGCTGTCTGAAAAACTTTTGGCGTCGTCGTTGTGCGTAAAAAATAATATTGTGCAGTATTTTTTAAGATATTGCACTATTTTTTTAAGCAAATTGTAGTCTTTTGCGGTAAATGATGGTGGGATTTCATATATGCTGATAATTTTTGCACCAGTAAGAAAGCTTCTGAGAATTCCCACAAAAAATGCAAGATTAGGGTGTGAGTTGTAACTGATTATTGTGTTTTCTTTTTCTGGCAAAAGGGCAGTCTCTGCTTTTATCCCAAATGCTTTAAGTTCGGTGTTAATTTTGCGTTTGTTTGGGCAAACCATATATAGATTTTCTGAGATTGAAACATTGTAAAGGTATGGCTTGCTTGTGGTGTATGTTACGGTTTTGCTGTATAGTGATGGTTCAATATCAAAAATATTTTTGCTGTCGAGTAGAACCATTCCCGAGTCTGGTTTTGCTGAACGTTTCAAAAGTTCAAAGATTGTGCGCTTGCCTGAACCAGAATCTCCAACAAAAGTAACGACTTTTCCGTGGCTTATCTTCAGTTCCAAGTTCTTTATTTTTGAGTTTGAACCCTGACAAGTGGTGTTGAAAAAATACAAATTGTAGGTGTTAAGTTCAATTTTTGGGTACTGCTTTTGCTCGGTAATAAAGGCAAGTGCGTCGAATTCAGATAGCAAGTTTTCCACTATTGCAAGCTCGGAAAATAGTTCGAAAAAGGATATCAGGTTTTGTGCTGAACTGGTAAGGTACGGCGTTAAAATTAGGTAAAGCGAAAGCGTGAGGGTGGTGGATTTAACTAAACCAATTAAATATATTGTTGCTACAAACACTGTGGCTTTTAGTATCATACTAATAAAATTGTTATTGATGTTATAGTACAATGAAATTCGATTTTTTGTTTTGATATTAGTTTCAATGTATTTAAAATATTTGTCTTTTAGAGTTTCTTCAATGTTGTAGGTTTTTCCTGTGTCGTCGCCTTGCTGAATATTATTGAAAAGTGCAAGGGCTTCTGATTGATACTTTGAATAATTTTTTGAGTGCTGTTGAATTTTTTTGTCAGAAAGTTTCAAAAACAAAAAGCTCACAATGCTCACGCCAACAAGCACCAAACCAAGGATTACGTTATAGTATGCTATTATGCATAGTAAAACTATTGATTTAATAAAAAAGCAGGTTTTGTAAAGCAGGCTTTTGTTAAAATCCGCACACTCTGAAATGTTGTCAAAAACCGACGCCGAAACTGAGGAAATGTTCTTGTTTTCTTTGACGTTTTTATATACATAATTATTGATATTAAAAATTATGTTTCGGTTAACTTTGCTACTTATCACGTGGTACAAAAAGTAGCTGATGGCAGAAATTATAACAATCACAAAGTTTGCGGTGAGCTTGGTGATGGCTCTGCCAAAGTCGTAAACAGTGAGTGATGTGATTATATCTGCCGAGATAACTGGTGTTATTATCGATAGTCCCGCAGGAATTAGCAAAGTTATGAATTCCAGCACGATAAAAAAAGGCTTAACTTTTACAAGCGAATAATATTTTTTAATTACAGAAAAGCCCTTTATCACCAAAACCTCCCAAAAATCAATATTTATGAATATTTTATTGAACTTATAAAATAAATATTGTATAATTTGATTATTAACAAAAATTATTATTTTATAGAGGTAATTATGGAAAATTTAGCCGAACAAATTTTTAATGAAGCGTTGAGTGCTGTTCACCCTGAAAAAAGCAATGAAAACAAAAAGAAAAAATGGGATAAACGTTTTTTGGAAATGGCAAAAGTTGTTTCTAGTTGGAGTACTTGTGTGAGAAATGGTAGGCACGTTGGCTCTGTTATTGTTAAAGATAAAAGAATCATTGCAACAGGTTACAATGGTGCACCTGCGGGTGTTACAAGTTGTGAAGAAAGGGGTTATTGCCTTCGTGATAAACTAAACATTCAAAGCGGAACAAGGCAAGAAATGTGCTTTGCAACACACGCTGAGCAGAATGCTCTTGTTCAGGCAGCAAAACTTGGTATTTCGGTTGATGGTGCAACAATCTACATCACACACCAACCTTGCATAATCTGCACAAAGCTCATTATTAATGCGGGAATTAAAAGGGTTGTTTATGGCTACAATTATCCTGACGAGTATTCTGTCAAATTATTAAAAGCTGCGGGCGTGGAACTTTGTTGCATTCCTTATGAAGGTTAGGTGGCGATTATGAATATTATCAATATTTGTTCCTCAGCTGTTATTGTGATATTAATTCTTTGTATTGGGCTGGGATTTTGGAGAGGTTGGAAAAAATCGCTTATAAGGCTATCGATTGTTCTCGGCTGTTTCTTGGTTTCGCTCTTTGTTGGGCCAGCAATTGCATCGGCTCTTATGAAAAAATTCGTCAATGGATTTGTTCTCACGATTTTTAGTTTTGAGATAGATTTTGAAAGTGTTGCAGGAAGTTTGATTTCTGACGAACAATTAGTTGAAAGTTTGTTCTCTGCAGGCTCAACAACATCGGACCTAACATCGGCATTGATGAATGTTATTATTAATGTTTTAATTTTCTTGCTTATGTTCATTATTTTGTTACTTGTGTCACTTTTAGTTTACGTTATTGTTGGTGCAGTGTTAAAGAAAACATCAGATAATCAAAAACCAGAAAAAAACGGAAAGTACTGGGGGCTTAAAGCAGTTGGTGGACTTATTGGTCTTGTTGGCGGAGTTGTTGTGTGCTTTGCATTTTTAACCCCTTTGTTTGGTGCAATGAATATTTGCAATAGGTTCTTAACCGAGTCAAATGAGATCGCTTCTGCTAGTGCTGTCAGTGTGCAAAATACTACAAACAAAATCAGCGGAAAATTATATTTTACTGAAGACGAAAAAATCGGCAAGGTTGAAGGTTACATAGAAACTTATAGCAAGTTTAAACAGACTTACGACAAGTCTTTTATGGGTGCGGTGTTCAATTTTACTGGCATTAGCAAACTTGGAACAAAAACTTTTGATTACCTTACAAACGTTAAGGCAGGTGGCTTGAATGTTAATTTAACCGATGAGCTTGTGTCATTTATTAAACTCTATAATGCATACAAAAAAACCTTTGTTGAAAATAAATTCAATTTAGCAAACAATGAATCTGTTGAAAGTTTAAAATTGCTTTACTCTTATGCAACAGAGTCAGAAATTGTAAAAAGTTATGTTGCAGAGCTTGTTCCCCAGCTCTGTGAAAAGTGGCAAAGTAATGAGGGATTCTTTGGTTTGAAACTTCCTGTTGGTGACACTTTCAAGCCTCTCACAAAAGAACTTTTGAATGTGTTTAACACAAACAGTTTTTCAAGAATTGATGAAAACATAAAGGTTTTGCTTGACGCGATAACCGTTGCAAACAATAACGGACTCATTTTAAAAATGCAGGAAAATGTTGACCTTATCACGTTTTTAGATGGTAACGATACCTTTATAAAAGACGAAATTTTGCAACTTGTTAAATCTGCAGATATAAAGGTTGTGCTTCCAAAAGTTGTTAACTGCTTTATGACAATTGCTCACAAGGAAATTATTGGTTCTGAAAAAGATTACAATACCGATGAATTTACTCTAACTCAGGTGCAAATGGAACAGCTTG
Organism: uncultured Lachnospiraceae bacterium; assembly: GCA_964520955.1. Lineage (GTDB taxonomy): Bacteria > Bacillota > Clostridia > Christensenellales > UBA1242 > RGIG1681. Next base: position 7,307 of record CAZFPH010000007.1, on the reverse strand, counting down.
ATTGGAATAAAGAAGCCCAAACTCTTCAAAACTTAACAAACGGAATTTTGGAAGTTTATAACAAAACCAAAGATTCAAAAGATTCAGAAATCTTAACAACTTGTTTAAAAGATATTGGAACTATTGTTGATGACGCAAGAGCCTCTGTATTAATTTCAAGGCAGCTCAAGGTGTTTATTGTTGAATTTATTAATTCTAAAGAATTTGGACTTGAGAGTATTGCTTCTAGCATTAACGACAAGTGGGAAGATGAAACCTTTAGATTTGAAGATATGTTTGGTGTGATTGAGGCTGTTGTAAAAGTTGCACAAAACATTATTAACGACGACGGAAGCGTTGACCTCACAAATTTAGGCGTTACTTTAGAAACCATACTTGTTTCTGGTAGTTATACGGTAAAACCTCTTATTAGAGATATCTTGGATAGCGACATTGTTGCAGATATTGTTGGAACAAGTAAAGAAGCTGAAATTATGACAGACCTTCTTGACACACTTCTTGATTGTGACGATTCAACTGAAATCAGTAACGGCATTGCAGCAGCACAAGAAATTGTTAACATTGTTGATGATTATAAAAATCAAAACGGCATTGTTTTAGATGGCGATACCGATGCTGAAAAACAAAAATCAGCAAAACAAATTATTGAAACTATCGGCAGTTCAGAAATTGTTATGGGAATGCTTGAAGATGCTTTAGATGATGGTAACTCTTCGCTTGCTGGAATAACATCTACTGTTGGTGGTGACGCAGATATTTTAAGGAGTGCTATTGATGGTGCAAATATCAATGGTGATTACAAAACGATACTAAACGATTTGTTTGGTAATTAAAAAAACGCAATTGTGGGCATTTTGCCCACAATTTTTTGTTAAAAAAAGTATACAAAAAAATCTTAATTTGATATATTTATTATGTAGGAGAAATTTATGGGTTTAAAAAACAAAAATGTTAAGAAAATTCCTGTTATAATAAATTGCGACACCGGCATAGATGATGCAGTTGCACTTTTGATTGCGGTTAAAAGTGAAAAACTTGATATAAAACTTATCACAACTGATGTTGGAAATGTTCCACCTGTAAGTGCTGCAAAAAACACACTCAATATTTTGGAACTTATTGGTGCAGAAGATATTCCTGTTGTTGCTGGTGAAGGTAAGTGCTTAGAAAAAGAACGTCCACGTCCACAAGTTCACGGAAACGGTGGTCTTGGCGAGTACACTTTTGAAGAAAATTCAAGAAGGGTCACACCTGGTGACGCCGTTGAAAAACTATATGAGGTGTTAACTGAGTCAGAAGAAAAAGTTACAATCATTAGTTTAAGCCCTCCAACAAACATTGCAAAACTTCTTTTAAAACACAAAAACGTAAAGAACAAGATTGAAAAAATTGTGTTTATGGCAGGAACGACTGAAGAGGTTGGAAGAAAAGAAATGCCTTATGCAGAGTTTAATGTTTCTTGTGACCCTGAAGCTGCAATTGTCGTTTTGAAATCTAAAATACCAATGGAAATTGTTCCAATGGAAATGGGGCACACAGCATATCTTGACTGGCAAGATGTTTTTAAAACAAAAAATGAAAACTTTTGTGGAAGCGTGCTTGAAGTGATTTACAGAAAATATAAAGACCGCCACGTAAAAAATGGTATTGCAACACACGATGGTTGTGCAATTGCATGGCTCACAAATCCTGAGATTTTTAAAAGCAGTCCTGTTTTTGCTGAAGTTAGATATTTTGATAGCATTAAAACAGGTGTGCTTTGTATGGACTTCAAGAGAAAACCAAACGTTTTAACTTGCACAGAAATTGATGTTAAAGCGTTCAAGAAAATTTATTTCAAAGCGTTACAAAAATGTAAATAACATAGGGGGAATCTATGAACAAAACTAGATTTTTGGAATTTGTGCACGATTATATTTTAAAGATGTTCACAGGTTCCGATATTATTGGTGAAGAAGAGTCCTCAACAAGAGATAATATTATTGCGAGTGCTGATGGTGGGGCAGTAAAGGTAAAATTTTCAAAAGAGGACAATTATCGTATAATCATTAAGCGTGCTCAACCATTCAAGAATTTTGAAATGCATCTTATTAAGTCTATCATTGAAGAGATGCATAAAATTAACGACCTCAATATTACTGAAGATTACAAAAAAGGTCTCAGAAACTTGATTATTGAAAAGGCGATTTGCAAGTCACTTACAAACTCTTCGTCAAAAACGCTCAGTGCTCTTTTAACGGAAATGAGTTATTGGAGTCAGCGTACTTACGAGGGTAATCAGACAGCACTTGGCTTTATTGTTACAAACAAAAAACTTGGTAGCAAAACCAATCAAAATTTGCATATTTCAAAGTTTTTGCAAAAAGATTTTTCAGCACTAATTTCTGATGGTCAAACGTCATTTTTGGAAGTGTCTGCTGATGGCTATGTTTCAAACTATATCAACCCATCAAAAAATGCTGATAACTCACTCTTTGCTCCATACAAGCACTTGCAACTTGCAATGCTTTGCACAGGTTCAAAGATTGGAATTTGTTTGAGTGAACAGGGCGATGTTTTAGTTTTTAAGAACAAGAGTTTGCTATTTGCAAAAAAAGGCGGTGTTTGGGTGTGTTTCTCACACGAAGAAATTGTTGGAAAACTTTCTGAGCACGCTGGAGAATTTGAAGAGGTTCGTAAGGCTATCTATATTTCAGCACTCGACACAAGTTTTAATAGATGCGGTGGTTGCATTGTGCACGTTAATAGTGGCGACTCGACAAACGTGCTCAGGCACATAGACGAAGCCGATGTGCTTTTTAAAGAAAGCTACGACTTTATTCAGCAGGAAAAAATAAATCAATCGTTTTTTGCAGGACTTGAAGAAAAAACTAACGAGATTCCGGAATTTGACCAGTTTTTGCTCGAGGAAAAATGCTTAAAAACTTCGGTTATCAAAAAACTAATAAACGGCAGAAAGTTTCAAGAACTCGATAGAAAGTTCAGACAGGAACTTATTGCAATCGATGGTGCTGTGGTTATTGATTATGACGGAAAGATTTTAGCCGTTGGTGCAATAATTAAAATTGAAGCAGGTAGCACTGGCGGTGGTAGACTTGCCGCTGCAAAAACGCTTTCAAATTATGGTATTTCAATAAAAATATCAAATGATGGCTCTATGCAGGGCTTTAAAATGGACAGAAACAAACTTAGAGCAAGACCAATATTCACAATTGGTTAAAGGAGAGATTATGGTTACTTTATGTATTTTAGATGGCTTTGGTATCAATAAAGACGAACTTGGCAATGCAGTTATTTCTGCTGGCACGCCAAAACTTGACGAACTCAAAGCAAAATATCCATTTGCTGAAATTTTGGCAAGTGGCGAAGCTGTTGGACTTCCAGAGGGTCAAATGGGAAACTCTGAGGTTGGACACCTTACAATTGGTGCAGGAAGAATTGTTGAACAAGACCTTCTTCACATCGATAACGAAATTAAGCGTGGCGATTTTGCAAAAAATGAAGCATTATTAAAAGCCCTTAAAACGGCTGAAGAAAAGGGTGTTAATCTTCATCTTATTGGACTTGCTTCTGATGGAGGTATCCACTCAAAACTCACACACGCTTACGCAATTTTGGATACTGCAAAAGAGTTTAATATCAAAAATATCTACATTCACCCAATCACCGATGGCAGGGATACTGGTGTTACCAGTGGCAAAAAATATCTAGCTGAAATCGCCAAAAAGATTGACGGCACAAACGCTAAGATTGCCGACATTATTGGACGTGTTTATGCTATGGATAGAGAGCAGAGATACGACAGGCTCGAAAAAGCTTATAACCTTTATGTTAGAGGTGAGGGCGAAAAATTCGACGACTATAAAACAGCTATAGAAACTAGCTATTCAAGAAACATTACCGATGAATTTGTTGAACCGCTTTTGATTGAAGAAGAGGGTAGAATTAAAAATGGCGATGTTGTGATTTTCTTTAACTATCGTTCAGACAGAGCAAGAGAACTTACATTTGCTCTCACAGACCCAAACTTTAAAGAGTTTGAAGTGGAAAATATGAGCGACCTTTTGATGACTCCAATGCAAGAGTATGCAAAAGAACTCTCTCACCTCAATACAATTTATCCACCAAAGATTGTTGAAGATAACCTTTCTTATTTGGTTTCAGAAGCAGGTATGAAACAGTACCACATTGCAGAAACCACAAAATATGCTCACGTTACATTCTTCTTTAATGGTGGATTTGAAAAACAATACGAGGGCGAGGATAGAAAGCTTATTGATAGTTACAATGATAAAAACTTTGCTTCACACCCAAAAATGAGAGCCCCAGAAATCACTGAAGCCCTTATGGAAACAATTGCAAGCAAAAAGTACGACTTTATTTTGGTTAACTATTCAAACCCAGATATGATTGGTCACACTGGCGATTTTGAAGCAGCAAAAGAAGCTGTTAGTTACTGCGATGAATGTGCTTATAAAATTGCTATGGAAACCGTTAAGCAAGGCGGTGAATGTATCATCATTGCTGACCACGGAAACATTGAAGAAATGTTTGACGCTGAAGGTAATGTTCTCACAAAGCACACAACAAACCCAGTTCCATTTATGCTTATTAGTGAAAAGAATAAAGATGTGAAACTGAGAAAAGATGGAAGCCTTGCAAACGTTGCACCAACAGTTCTTGAGCTTCTCGGAATTGAAAAACCTGACACGATGATAGATTCAATGATTGTGAAATAAAAAACGCAAAAACATCAAAAAATACGTTAAAAATATGTTAAAAAATGCGTAAAAATTAACAAAAAGCTATAAATAATAAAAACACCCCATATTTTTGGGGTGTTTTTTCTATTCGCAGTCACAGGTGTAGTAATAATCCGAACTTTGTGTTGGTGGCAAGTGTTCACCTTCTTTAACATCAATTTTGTCCATGATTTTGCCGTCTTTGTCACATACATTATATTTGCAAGTTCTTGGTGCAATATCACCTGGGTTATATTTTTTCATATTGTTCCTCCTGAGTGTAGTATGTGCAAAAATAGTTAGATTACTCACAAAAACGGAAAAAATAAAAACACCTAATTTAGGTGTTTATTGCATTTGCTCGGAATCTTTAAGATGTGATTTTTTTGGTGCAATGTTTGCAAGGTACTCTTCATCAATTTTCAAATCATTAGCCTGTAAGTAATTTATTATATCATCAATTGAAAGTGCACCTTTTTTAAGACTAGTTTTAATTGTCCTTTCCTTTGGAATTTGATGTTTTATTCTGTTACTTTGTCCACCATCAAGAACAACATATTTATCAAAAGTTCCATTTGGTTTAACCTTGCCAATAGCTGATAAAAGTTTATCCCCAAGAGTGATTGCTGTTTGTGGATTTTGTTCTTCACTTTGCATAAAATCTAGGATCTTTTCGCCTCTATAACCATCAATAAATCTTGTTGCAAAAAGTGGCTTGTCGTAGTTTAAGTGATTTGCTGAAAGATAAGTTGCACAAGATGCTAAATCTTTTCTCCTTTGTGAAGTGATTACAAGTTTAGTATCATATGCCATATCGAGTGATTTGAGTAGTAAGTTAAGAGCGGAAACACTTTCCCTCTTTAATACAGGGTTGTCGATTGCTGACAGGTATGGTCCGTGAATTGTGTGACCAGACTCAATATCCCATAAAACGCCATCAATTCCACAAAATACATAATAAGTAGGTTTTTGTTGTTGAATATTTTCCATATTATCTCCTGTGCAAATGTATTAAATTATCGTTACTTTGCACCCGAAGTATTCTACTCTTCTATCTCTTTTTTGTCAATACAAAATGTAAAAATTTGCAAAATATTTTACAAAAAATAACATTTTTAATATAAAAAATTATCAGTAAAAATTTTTAAAAATATACCGTTTTAAAGACTTTTAAAAAATATTTTCAAAATCTGTGTCAGGGGTATGACAGGTTTTTTGGTTTTTTATGCTAGTCTTGTGGTGTGAGGAAAATTATGGAAAATATGATTTGCGTTAGTGAGATAAACAATAAACTTGAAATTGATGGCACATACACACCGCTTGTTTGTGGCAATTCAAATTATTTTATAAAGTTTACGTTTGGGGAGGCTTGGAGCGAGTGCAAAAACAAACTTGCAGTTTTTGAACTTAACAGCGTTAAAACAATTGTTCAGTTTGATGGCGATATTGTGCAAGTGCCAGTGCTTCCAAATGCAACGTTTTTGTTATTATCATTAATGTCGTCAAACGCCAGTAACAGACTTGCCACAACAGCTTTAAAACTCAGGCTTGAGCCGTCTTCCTGTGGAGGTGATTACTCAAAATTTGATAATATTGCTAACTCTGCAAGCAGGCTCATTGGCATAGTTAACAGCATTGAAAATGGCAATATTGAAGTGAAGAACGCACAGCGTTCTACAAGTGCGTTGGTTGCAGAAAACGTTAGCAATCCAAACCTTTTGATTAATGGAGATTTTAGGGTGAATCAGCGAGGGCAAAAGGAGTATCAAGGTTCAGGGAAATACACTGTCGACAGGTGGAGACTTGTTGGTGATGGTGTGCTTAAAATTAATCAAGATAGCTCGGTGACTTTTTCTTCAGCTTCAGATACAGTTTCTGGGCTGTGTTATCACGTGGATAATCCATCATTTTTATCAAACAAGACTTTTACTATTTCAGCCAAGGGCAAATTTTGCAGTGGAATTAAATTTTTAGTTACTCAAAATGGTGAAGTAGTGAGTGAGCTGGTGGTGGAGAGTGAAGAAACTCAAAGTATTGAGTTTGTTGTCATTTTTGGCGAAGTTTTAGACACAGATAGTGTGACTTTGAAGATACTTTTAGTGCCCCAAGATGAAAATACTGAAAAGTTAACTTTGGAGTTTGTGAAGCTTGAAATCGGAAATCACGCAACAATTTTTTGTCCTCGAACTTACTCAGAAGAACTCTTGGCGTGTAAAAGGTATTATCAGTCTTTTGCTGATAATTTAGAGACAGATAACTGCACATACATTGGAACATTTTGGGCAGTCTCAAAAAACAATGGATTTATGCTTTTAAATCTAGACGTTGGAATGAGAAAGTGCCCAACAATAAAGCAAAAAAATCTTTGCTATAGAGTGGGTGATAAATTTATGCCGTTTTCTAAATTGTTGCTCTCTGGCTGTGATAATAATCACTCAAAAATAAAAGTGTTTGGAAGTGGAACATTTTCTGAGGGCGGAGTGTACCCAGTTTGTTTGCAAGGGTCTGAGGCAAGTTTAAATTTTGATGCGGAAATATATTAATATGGATAAAAGGACGAGAGAG
>CAZFPH010000006.1:0-21392 GCA_964520955.1 uncultured Lachnospiraceae bacterium | reverse complement strand
CGTGCAGAAAAAGGTATAATCTTCATTGACGAAATAGATAAGATTGCAAAAAAGAGTGAAAATGTTTCAATAACAAGAGATGTTTCTGGTGAAGGTGTTCAGCAAGCACTTTTAAAAATTTTGGAAAGTACTGTGGCATCTGTTCCTCCACAAGGTGGCAGAAAGCACCCAAATCAAGAATGTTTGCAAATTGACACAACTAATATTTTGTTCATCTTGGGCGGTGCGTTCGTCGGTCTTGACGAGGTTGTAAAAAAGAGGACGGAGAACTCAACGCTTGGCTTTGGTGGAAATGTTAAAACAAAAGACCAAATTAAAGAAGATGAACTTCTTGCAAAAGTTGAACCACACGACCTGATTAAATATGGTCTTATTCCAGAATTTATTGGAAGAGTCCCAATCACTGTTTCGCTCAAAGAACTTGATGAATCTGCACTCAAAAGTATTTTAACAAAACCAAGGAATGCTTTGGTAAAGCAGTACAAAAAGTTGTTTGAAATTGATGGAATAAAATTAGAGTTTACTGACGAGGCGATTTCGGTTTTTGCTAAAAAAGCAATCGAACTCAAAACTGGTGCAAGGGGTCTTAGAACAATTGTGGAGAATTCAATTCTTCCAGTTATGTACTCAGCTCCAAGCAATAAAAATATCCAAAAGATAATTATGGATGTTGACGCAAAAGACAAAATAAGTGTTGTTCCAACAATTATTGAAAGGCCAAAAACAGAGGAAATTATCCCTGCTTAAAAAATGCAAATAAACTTAAATTTTTTATAAATTACTATCATAATTATAACTAAATGTTAAATTTTGATAGTAATTTTTTCATATCTATTGATTTTTTTTAAAATAGGTGATAAAATATTAATTGCTAGAATTGATAGTTATAAATAAAAAACTATTATAAAGGTTATTAAAATTAAAAAGTGCAAAATATATTTAATTTTAATAAAATAAAAGGGGTATTTTGATATGAAAACGATAAAAAATGCGGTTTTTATTAAATCTGATTCAGAGCTTGAAACTTACAAAGGTTTTGATTTACCAGAAATTTTGCTTATGGGTAGAAGTAACGTTGGAAAATCTAGTTTTATAAATATGCTTTCAGGCAACAGTAAACTTGCAAAAGTTTCATCAACTCAAGGCAAAACAAAGTTTGTTAATTTCTTTTTGTTTAACAAAGAATTTGTGGTTGTTGACCTACCTGGATATGGTTACGCTGAAACAAGCAAGGTTGAACAACAACGCTGGGGTAAGATGATTGATACGTACCTTGAGGTTTCAAAAAATATTGCTTGTGCTATCTTGCTAGTTGACATCAGACACGTTCCAACAAATCAAGACGTACAGATGTTAGATTACTTAACATTTAACAATATTCCTGTTACAATAGTAGCAACAAAGTATGATAAGATTAAAAAGACTGAGAGAAGCAAAAAACTCCAAGACATTGCTACTAAGTTAAAAATTGGCATCGAAAATATTTATCTCATCAGTTCTGAAACTGCTTATGGTAAAGATAATATCGTTAGCAGAATCTATCAATTTGTTGATGGAGAATAAAATGAAAATTTTTGCAATTAGTGATTTGCATTTGAGTAATTCTTGTGATAAGCCGATGGATATTTTTGGCGGTAATTGGGAAGGCTATACTGATAAGATTATCGAAAATTGGAAAAATAAAGTTTCTGATGGAGATATTGTTCTTGTTGCTGGTGACATTAGCTGGGCAATGAAACTTGACGAAGCTAAAGCGGACCTTGATTGGATTGACAGATTGCCTGGAAAAAAAATTATCATAAAGGGTAATCATGAATATTGGTGGAAATCAATTTCTTCAGTTAGAGAAATTTTACCACCAAGCATTATGGCAATCCAAAATGATGCAATAAAAGTTGGTAACTTTGTGTTCTGTGGAACTCGAGGTTGGACTGTTCCTGAAAAGGATAAAGAACTTGAACCTGAAGATTTAAAGATTTATAAAAGAGAAGTTGAAAGATTAAAACTTACGCTCGCTTATGCAAAAAATTTAATGCAAGAGGGTGACAAGCTTATTGCAATGATTCATTTCCCACCATTTAATATGGACAAACAAGAAAATGAGTTTACAAAGCTTTTTGAAGAATACTCAGTTGACGTGGTTGTTTTTGGACACCTGCATGGCTACACAAAGTGTGACAAGGTGAGTGAAGTTAATTCAGTAACATACTATTTTACATCTTGCGACCATATAAATAACGACCCCGTATTAATTTTTGAATAATAACTATGGCAAGCATAATTTGTGCTTGTTTTTTTTGTGCAAAATTACTAATTTTATAAAAATTCTTAAAAATTTGGGATTTTTGACCACTTCAATAAATGCCCAAAATTTCGGCATTTGTGGAGTTTTTAACAAAATTGTTAATAACTTTGTTAAAAAAGTGGTTAAAAGTGGTCAAAATCTATTGCAATTTTTTGGGCTATTAAATATAATGTATTTATAAACTTATAAGGAGGAATATCTATGCTCATTGGTTCATACAGACATTCGTTAGATGCTAAAAAGCGTACACGTATCCCTTCTAAGTTTAAATCTTCACTTGGTGCTAACTTTATTATAACAAAGGGTAGTAGCAATAATCTTTTTGTTTTTTCAAATGAGCAGTTTTCTGCACTTTATGAAAAAATGGTGGCACTTCCTTTATTCGATGAAGAAGCTCAAAAACCAGTAAGAAAGTTCTTGTCTTCTGCGTTTGAGGCTGAAGAAGATGGTCAAGGCAGAATTCTTCTTCCAAAAGAGCTCATTAACTATGCACATATAACAAAAAATATTGTTTTTGTTGGAGTGGGAAATCGTATAGAAATTTGGGCTGAAGAAATTTGGGACGAAGAAAACAAGGAAGATGAAAAATTTGATTTTAGTATTCTAGCAAAGTTTGGAGTATAAAATGATTGAATTTTCGCATATCCCAGTCTTAAAAAAAGAGACCATTGAACTTTTAGCGGTAAAAGAAAATGGCATTTATGTTGATGGCACTCTTGGTGCTGCTGGTCATTCCAAGGCAATTGAAGAGTCTGCTGATATAAAAATGCTAATTGGCATTGACCAAGATGAAGAAGCTTTAGCTGTTGCTAAACAAAATTTGAAAGAATATAAAAATGTCACTTATGTTCACGACAATTTTAGAAATATCGCAAACATTTTAGATGAACTTGGTATTGAAAAGGTTGACGGAATACTTGTTGATATTGGGGTGAGTTCTTATCAAATTGACTGCAAAGAGCGTGGCTTTTCATTTAGGCAAGATGCAAGAGTCGATATGAGAATGGATAAATCTGCTAGTCTTTCAGCTTATGAAGTTTTGAATGAATACTCAGAAGAAGAACTTGCAAGGATTATTCGTGATTATGGTGAAGAAAAATTTGCTAAAAGCATTGCGAGACATATTGTGAAGGCACGTGAAAAAACTCCGGTTGAAACAACAAAACAGCTTGAACAAATTATTTTAGAGTCTGTTCCAAGATACAAAGGGCAAGACGGAAAAAGTAATGTTCAGCGTACGTTTCAAGCAATCCGTATTGAAGTGAACTCTGAGCTTGATGCTCTTTCAGAGTTCTTAGAGCAGGCGGTGGATAGACTCGAAATAGGCGGTAGGCTTGCTGTAATTTCGTTCCATTCACTTGAAGATAGGATTGTTAAGCAAAAGTTTAAAGAACTTGCAACAGGTTGTGTTTGTCCACCAGATTTTCCAATCTGCGTGTGCGGTCATAAAGCGTCTGTTAAGCTTATTACAAAGCACCCAGTTGAAGCAACAAAAGAAGAAACTGACTATAACTCAAGGTCTGCGTGTGCAAAACTTAGAGTTGTAGAAAAGATATAATAACGAAAGGAGGAGGTAACTAATATGGATGATAATAGTTTATATAATTTTTTGAATTCGTTAGGTTCAACAACCATAACTGAAAACGAAACTCAAACCACGCCAAACGACACCACTAGTTACACTCCAGACTCTAGTTATAACCCATATTCAAATTTATCACAGGGAACTTATGATGATTACTCAGTGACTCCAAACTACACTGAGCAACAATCATACAACCCATCTTATAATCAGTTTGATATGGATTCTACCATTGATGAACCTGTACAAACAAAGCAAGTTTACAAAATGGAGACTCCAACAATTTTAAAAGATGAGACACCTGTTGTAAATCTTGTAAAAACTAAACACAAAATTGAATTGCAAGCAAGAATGAAGATTGTTATTGCGATGTTTTCAGTAATAATGTCGCTATTGTTGTTTGTTTCAATTTATAATTTTGTATTCGCAAGCAAGTTAAAATCTGGCTTTGCAGACAAACAAGCACAAATTGCATCACTTCAAACTAGTATATCTCAGCTTTCCGCAGAATATAATTTTTTAGGTGAAGATGAACAAATCTTAGACCTTGCAAAAAGTGAAGGATATGTTGATGTTTCTGATGAAAACACTATGACAATAAAACTTGGTGAGTTTCACGAGGAACAACAGGTAAAAGATTTACCATCTAACTGGTTTAATGATGTTTGTGATTTTTTAAGTGGATTATTTAGCTGATATTAAATCTCAAACCGCACAAAAGAATTTTTGGTGAGTTTGAGGTGATAATGGCTGTTAAATATAGTTCTTATTCAATGAAAAAAAGGTTATTGGCATTGACTATGCTGATAGCCTTTTTTGCGTTTTTGATTGTTTTTAGAATTTTTTATCTGCAGGTTATAGGCGGTTATTCCTATGTAAAAAAAGGACTTACTCAGTGGCTTAGAGATTTGCCACTTGTTGCTTCTAGGGGTTCAATTACTGATAGGAATGGTGTGGTTTTGGCGTCTAGCCACACAACTTATGATGTTTATATTAGACCTGCCGATGTTGAGGATTTTTCTGAGGTTTCAAATGTTATCTCAAATGCGTTGGGTATGGATTATAATGAAATATTTCAGAAAATAAATGGCAAATCTTATAGTGAAATTAGGGTTGCACAAAATATTGAAAAGTCAGATGTTCAAGCAATTTTGAATGGTTATAAAAAGGGTATATTTTTCACAACAAATACCCAACGAGATTATAAGTATGATGAAATGCTTTGCCAAATACTGGGCTTTGTTAGCTCGGACAATGAGGGGCAAACTGGGCTCGAAGCGTTTTATGATAGCTATCTTTCAGGTATTGATGGCGTGAGTTTAGTGGAGTCTGACTTAAAAGGCTCTACTCTTGAAAACTCAGTAACATATTATGAAGATGCAATTAATGGACTCAATATCTCGCTTACAATCGATTTTAGAATTCAAGAAGCGGTTGAGAGTATTGTTGCTCAGGCAATGGCTAGCACTGGAGCAAAATCAATTTCTTGTATGGTGACAGACCCAAGCACTGGTGAAATACTTAGTGTTTGTACGCTTCCGTCTTATGACCTTAATAATATTCCTCGAGACGATATGGAAGCACTCAATACGTTATCTAGGGCAATTACTATCACTGATACATTTGAGCCGGGTTCAACTTTTAAGCCGATAGTTACGGCAATTGCTCTTGAGGAAGGACTTATTACGAAGCATAGTTATTTTTATTGCAGTGGATTTAGGGTTATTAATGGAGTAAGGATAAGGTGTTCAAGGCGTTCAGGGCACGGAAGTCAGTCACTTGAGCAAGGGCTTATGAATAGTTGTAACTGTGTTTTTATGGATATTATAGCTAAAATTGGCGTTGAAAAATTTTATGAATATCTTGAAAAATTTGGTCTCACTTCTCAGCTTGGAATAGATTTTCCTGGTGAAGTGAGTTCGGTATTAATGCCGAAATCAATGGTTACAGCTCCAGATTTAGCGAGAATGGGATTTGGACAAACAATTGCACTATCTGCTCTTGAAATGACTACTGGAATTGGTACTGTTGTAAATAATGGATACGTGCTTCAGCCACATTTTGTAAGCAGTATCAGTACTGAAGCAGGACAGGTGGTTTACACAAGAAGCACCACCATAAAAGATAAAATTTTGAGCGATTCCACAAGTGAAGTTATGAGACAAATGCTGTTTTCTGTTGTTGAAAAGGGTGGCGGAAAGTATGCAAAGGTAGATGGTTATCCTATTATTGGTGGAAAAACAGGTACTGCACAAAAATATGAGAACGGAAAGATTGCAGAGGGCAAGTATATAGGTTCATTTATTGGATTCGCTCCTTATGATAATCCAAAATATCTTGTGTATGTTATAGTTGATGAACCTCAAGGTGCTTACTATGGAGGTGTGGTTGCTGCACCTATTGCAAAGCAGGTTTTTGAGAAGATTTTTGAAATTGAAGAAATGACAAAGGTTGAAACAGAGGGCTCTGATAGTGTGAAATTTAAACTCCCATCTTTAATAGGAAAGACTGTGACGGAAGCAAGTTCTATACTTAGCGGATTAAATCTTCAGTACTTAATTGATGGAGATGGTGACTATGTCTCGTCGCAAATACCAGCACCTGATAGTGAGGTTTCTGATGGAGATATTGTTTTATTAGTATTTTAACGAGGTTTATTTATGAAATTGTATTCACTTATAAAAAATTTAAATTGTAGAGTTTTTGGCAATACCGTGATTGATATAACTGGGCTCTATCATAATGATTTACTTGTTAAAGAAGGCAGTTTGTTTTTTTGCCTTAGAGGAACAAAAGTTGACGGAAGTGACTTTGTTAAAAGTGCGGTGAGAAATGGTGCTGTTGCAATTGTTGCTGAACAAGAAATTCCTTATATTTATGGCGTGACGCAAATTATCGTAAAAAACGCAAGAGAAGCTATGAGCTTAATCGCGTGCAAATTCTATGGTAATCCTGCAGGCAAACTCAAGCTTATTGGTGTGACTGGCACTAATGGAAAAACCACAACAACCACAATGATTGCAAATGTTTTGAACTGGAGCGGGCACAAAACTGCATTGGTTGGGACAAATGGAATAATTATTGATAGTTTAAAATTTGATACCGGTATGACGACGCCAGACCCAATTGAATTGCAAAAATATTTTGCAATGATGGTAAGAAAAAAAATAGAGTTTGTGTGTATTGAGGTTTCCGCTCACGCAATTGATTTACATAAAATTGATGGACTTAAATTTGAGGTTGGAGTTTTTACAAATTTAACTGAAGACCATTTGGATTATTTTAAAACAATGCAAAGATACTATCAAAGCAAGGCAAATTTCTTTACAGCTAAGTATATAAAATCTGCAATAATAAACATCGATGATGAGTATGGATTAAAGCTTTATGATAGTATAAATGTTCCAAAATTTACGTATGCTATAACTGCAAGTGCTGACTATGTTGCCACCAATTTAAAAATATTTAGAGGCGAACAAGTTTTTGATATAGACAAAGAAAATTTTACCTTAAAAATTTTAGGTAAGTTTAATGTTTATAATGCTCTTGCAACTTATGCGGTTTTAAAAAGTTTGAATATTGAAAATTTGGATATTGTTAACGCTTTTTCAAATTTGAAACCTGTTGATGGGAGATTTAATATTTATGAAGTAAAAGGCAGGTGTTATGTTGTTGATTATGCACACACTCCTGACGGATTAAAGAAAATATTGGAGGCTTGTAGGGAGTTTGTTGGTGATAACAAACTCGTATGCATTTTTGGTTGTGGTGGAAACAGAGAAATGCAAAAAAGGTCAATTATGGGTGAAATTTCATCAAAATACGCCGATTTTTCGATAATTACTTCAGATAATCCGAGATTTGAAAAACGTGAAGATATTATTGCAGATGTTTTGAAAGGCATAGAAAACGAGAACTTTACGGTAATTGAAGACAGAAAGGAAGCGATAAAAAGGTCGATTGAGTTATCTAATGTTGGCGATGTGATTGTGGTTGCTGGCAAAGGTTCAGAGTCATATATTGATGAGGCTGGAGTAAAAATTCCTTATAGCGACATTGAAGAGATTATGAAATTGGGGGAGATAGATGAATGATTTATATTTGCTGATTAAATACTTTATTTATGGATTTTTTGTAACGCTTATTATTTCGCCATTCGTAATTTCCTTTATAAAAAAAGAAAAAGTTAAGCAAGTTATACTAAATTATGTGGAGGCACATTCAGGAAAAGCAGGCACTCCAACAATGGGTGGAATTATTTTTTTGGTGTCGATAAGTTTGGTGGCGTTTATTTGTTTTGAAGGGGCGTCATCTCTTGCAACTGTGGCGATACTTGTGTTTCTAAGTTACGGATTAGTTGGCTTTTTAGATGATTTTATTAAGTTTAAATTCAAAAGAAATTTAGGACTTAGGGCTTATCAAAAAATACTTTTTCAGCTAGCAATTTCTGTTATTGTTGGTGTGTTTGTTTATAAAAATAGTCTGCTTGGTGGTGTGCTAGTTATACCATTTACAAAGTATCAGGTGGATATTGGTGCTTGGATTATTCCGCTTGTGGCGATAATTTATATTGCCACAACAAACTCTGTAAACTTAACAGATGGTCTCGATGGGCTTGCTGGTTCGACAACGTTTTCTTATATGCTTTCGTTTGTGATACTGTTATTTGTTTTGATGACGAACGCGTTTACTGGTCTTAGTGAAATTCAAATTGCAGAATTTAAAAACATCGCAACACTCACAAGTGTTACTGCTGGTGCTATGCTTTGCTTTTTGGTGTTTAATTGCTTTCCTGCAAAAATATTTATGGGCGATACAGGGTCATTAGCACTTGGAAGTTTGGTTGCAAGTGTGGCGGTGTTCACAAATTGCAGTTTGTATATTCCTTTGCTAGGGATAATGTTCGTTGCAAGCACCGTATCAGTAATTATGCAGGTTGCATATTATAAACTAACGAAAAAAAGAATATTTTTAATGGCTCCTTTGCACCATCATTTTGAAAAGAAAGGTGTGCACGAGGTGCGTATAACGATTTGTTATATGATTATAACTTTACTGGTGGGGGCTATTACAATAATAGTAAATATTCTATAAGGAGAATAATGAGAGTTTTAGTGCTTGGAAGTGGTGTTAGTGGAAGAAGTGCAAATGATTATTTGAATAGTTTAGGTATTGAATCGGAATTTGCAAGAGAAGAATTTTTAAAAGAAGATATAGTTTTTGATGAAGAGATTTTAGACAGGCTAATTGATGGTCTGTCTTTTATTGTGATTAGCCCAGGAATAAGTGAAGATATTTGTCTTGTAAAACACGCAAAAGAAAAAGGTGTTAAGGTGATAGGGGAACTTGAACTTGGAACTCGAAAAATTTTATCTGAGATTATTGCGGTAACTGGAACAAATGGAAAGACAACTACAACGTCATTAATTTATTTTTTACTAAAAGATTATAACAGAAAATCTTTTGTTGGTGGCAATATTGGAGTGCCTGTTTCAAGCTTTTCAGCAAGGACAAAACAGGGTGATATAGTTGTGCTTGAGTGTTCAAGTTTTCAGCTTGAAACAATAGAAAATTTTAAGCCCAAAATTGCCATAATATTAAATGTTACAGAGGACCATTTAAACAGGCACAAAACGATGGAAAATTATATTTCTTGTAAAATGAATATAACAAAAAATCAAGACGAAAATGATTATCTTTTGATAAATGCTGACTCAGAAATTTTGATGGAAAACTTACCAAAAACAAGAGCGAAAATTTTGTATTTTAGCACAAGAAAAAAAGTTTGTGGTTGTTATATAAGAAACGGTTGCATATATTTTAATGATAACAATTGTGAAGAAAAATTAGCCTCATTAAAAAATATAAAACTTGTTGGTGAACATAATTTATCGAATATTTTAGCGTCTTGTTTGGCTGTTTATTTGGTAACAAAAAATAAGGAAGTGTTAAAAAGTATTTCTCAGTTTGAGGGTGTGTCTCATAGGCTTGAGTATGTAAAAACTATCCATGGTGTAAAGTTTTACAACGACAGCAAAGCGACAAATATTGATAGCACGCTTGTTGCAGTTTCTAGCTTCAAAGAAGATATAAATTTAATTCTTGGTGGCAGTGATAAAGGATATGAATTTGACAAATTATTCGCAAATTTACCAAAAAATGTTAAAAATATTGCTATTTTTGGTCAAACCAAGCAAAAAATAGCAAAATCTGCGAAAAAATTTAAATTCAAAAATTATTATATTTGTGACACATTAAAAGACTGTGTTAAGATATGTTTCACACTTTCTAAGCCATCAGATGTTATTTTGCTGTCGCCAGCTTGTGCAAGTTTTGACCACTTTTCAAGCTATGAAGAAAGAGGCAATGTCTTCAAAAAAATTGTTGGGGAGATTGCTGGTTATGAAGATTCTTTCTTTGAAGACAAAACGCAAACATAAATTTAATTATGCCATATTTTTGCTTATGACTTTGCTTGTTACCATTGGTGCAATTTTTGTTTATAGTGCAAGCTGTTATAGTGCCGAGGTTACTTATGGCGATAAATTTTTCTTTTTAAAAAAACAGATTTTTGGCATTGTTGTTGGCTATGTTTGTTACTTAATTTGTTCACTTATAAATTATCATAAACTTGAAAAAATTAGGTGGGTAATTGTTAGTGTTGCAGTGATACTTTTAGCATTAGTTTTTGTTCCTGGAATCGGCGTTACAAACTATGGTGCAACAAGATGGATTAGTTTAAAAATTATAACTTTTCAGCCATCTGAAATTGCTAAGCTTGCATTCATAATTTTTGCATCTAGTGTACTTTCAAAATCAAGCGAAAAAGTAAAGTCATTCAAGGGTCTTTTGCCCGTTCTTTTGGTAGGTGGGATTTTCTGTGTGCTCATTATTTTAGAGCCTAATATGTCAATCACAATTTGTATGGCACTACTTGTTGTGGTTATGCTTTTTGTTGGCGGAGCAAGGTTTAAACATTTTGCTATCCTTGCTGTTCCTGCGGTGTGTTTGGTGGTGTTGCTTATTGTTATTGAGCCGTATAGGCTCAAAAGACTTGTTGCCTTTATTGACCCATTTGCATCAAGCAAAGGCGAGGGGTTTCAGTTGGTGCAGTCACTCCTTGCAATATCGCTTGGAGGAATGTTTGGCTCAGGCATTTTTAATTCGAGACAAAAATACCTTTTCTTGCCATTTTCTGAGTCGGATTTCATATTTTCGATTATTGCTGAGGAGTTGGGGTTTGTCGGCTGTTTGTTTCTTCTGATTGTTTTTGTTTTGCTTTTTATTGCAATAATTAAAGTTGCAAAAAATTCGCCAGACAAGTTTGGTTGTTTGCTTGCTACGGGAATAGGTGCTCTTATAATGATACAGGTTCTTTTAAATGTTGCCGTTGTAACAGGTCTCGTTCCACCAACAGGGCTTCCACTTCCGTTTATTTCAGCAGGAAGCACATCAATTATGATTTTTATGGCAATGCTCGGCATTGTGCAAAATGTACATAGGCAAAGTATAAACAAAATTTAATTAACGCAGAATCGTGCAAATGTAAAATATAGTAATTAAGCAAGGTTATTGAAAAACTAAAGTATCTGTGTTAAAATTTGGTTATGGACAAAGATTTATATTATAAGCTTATTCTTGACAAATATTTAGATGAAAAAAACCTCACGCCTGAACAAACACAACTTTTAGAAGAAGCAGAAAATTACTTCATAGAAAAAAGTAAACAAAATATGGGTATTGGAATGCTATGTGCAAGTTATATTTTCGCTGATGATAATCAAAACATTTGGGAAGAATACGCAAAAATTAAAAACTTCATTGAAAATTATGTTGCGTACTATGTGGCAAGCAAAGGCAAAAACATAAGCGATTTCGAACTTGAGTTTATCAATTATGGAAGAACTCAGTTAGTGTACGTTTTGACGGATAAAACCACTAACGAAAAAGTAACAATACTTGCAAAGCAACCTGTTGTGTCTTACGGAAAAGTTAAGCAAGAGGCTGAATACTTAAAATCGCTAAGAGAGGTTGATAGTCAGGTTGTCGCACCGATTGATTACTTTTGTGATGGCGAGCAAGAACTTTATGTGACACCTTATATTGAGCAGGCAAGATGTGTTGCTAGCGATGGCAAATGGGGAATGTATATTCCTGAACCATTCTATAGATTTGAAAGTTTTACCGAGGAACAAGAGCATATTGTGACTAGGTGCATGATAGCAAAGCTTGTGAGTTTGTACGATTTTAAAAATTCTTGTGGTGTTGCCTGTTGCAAACTTGGTGGTGGAGATTTTATGTTGCCAAAGGGCTGGGAAGAAAAAACACCTACAATTGATGGAACATTAAACAGCTTGTCTTTGATTTCAGCAAGAGAAATGTTTAGCTGTTCTTTTGATGAATATTTGTTTGCTATAAAGGACGAGTTTTCCAGAGCAACAATTAATGAAGATGAAAATTCACTTTTAATAAACATTCGTGGCAGAGTTGCTATGAGTGTGCAAGATATCGAAAAGGGTATTCAAATTGGCAAGCAAATTATTGCTCGAAGGCAGTCTAAATTACAATCTAAATGCGTAGCGTTTGAATAAAATCTTTTAAGGCAAAGCAATAGCTTTGCTTTTTTATTGCTGAAAAAGCTGAACGATTGATTGTTTTGTGTTTTGAAATTGCGAAAATTTTAAAAATATTATTTTTTATAATTTTACCTTTGCCTGTGCTCGTTTTTTTTAATTTTGAATACTTTAATAGTATAGGAGTAGGTGTAATTATGAAATATGTGATAAATGGTGGGAATAAGCTTTTTGGAAAAATTAAAGTAGACTCTGCAAAAAATGCACTTCTTCCAATTATTGCAGCTACTATAATGTGTGACGAAGAGTGTGTTATTTATGATATTCCAATGTATCTAGATGTTATTGAGATGGCGGCAATTCTTGAAAAACTTGGCAAAAAAGTAGAGTTTTCAAACGGAAACTTAATTATTTCTGGTTCGCTTTGTAGCACAAGTGTTATTATGGCGGAAACAAAAACGCTTAGGTCTAGTATATTTATGATGGGCTCAATACTCGCAAAATACAAAAAAGCAATTTTTACGTATCCAGGTGGTTGCGATATTGGCAAGCGTCCAATTGACATACATCTTGCAGGGCTTAGAAAACTTGGCGTGAAGTTTACTTTTGCAAACGACCTTATTTATTCCGATGCAAGCAAAATTACGGGTTCTGTTGTTGAACTATCTTTTCCAAGTGTTGGGGCGACTGAAAATATAATGATGGCAAGCACACTTTCAGACGGCGAAATTACTGTTATAAAAAATTGTGCTAGAGAGCCCGAGATTGTTGAGCTTGCAAGGTTTATAAATTCTATGGGTGGAAAAGTTTTTGGTGCAGGCTATGAAACGATTGTGATTTGTGGTGTAAAATCTTTGCACGGAACAAACTTTACCTGCATTGCTGATAGAATCGCTAGCGGAACATACCTGATAGCTGGAGCAATGTGCTCAGGAAAGATTGAACTTGAGAATATTGACCCTAATTTTTTGTTACCACTGGTGATATTTTTGCGTAATTCTGGTTGCAACATTAATCTTTTTAGTGATAGAATAGTTTTAGAAAATTTTTCAAGACTAAAGTCAATTGAAAAAATTGAAACGGAAACATATCCAGGGTTTCCTACAGACTTACAATCGCCGATACTGGTTATGCAGACCATTTCAAAGGGGATTTCAATAATCCACGAAACTGTTTTTGAGGCAAGGTTCAAAGTTGCTAAAGAACTTGTTAAAATGGGTGCAAAAATCAATGTTAGCGAAAGGTATGCAACGGTTGTTGGTGTGAATAAACTAAGAGGCACAGAGGTTTCGTGTCCCGACCTTAGGGGTGGGGCTGGTCTTGTGCTTGCAGGGCTTGTTGCAAAAGGGCAAACGACGGTTGATGAGATTTTTCACATTGAGCGAGGTTATTTCAATTTTGATGAAAACTTGAAAAGTTTGGGAGCTTATATAGACAAGGTAGAATAATATATGCAAAGTAAACGAAAGAAATTTTGGATAGGGTTTGGTATAACAATTGCAAGTATTTTGCTTGTGATTGCTTTTATTGGAATTTTAACACGCTTAAAAACCGTGAATATTGAATTCGTTTCGAGACTTGACAAACAAGAAACTATGCTGGAAGAAGGTATTCTAGATAAAGTTCTTGATAGTGGTGACTTTGATTATGGAAAAAATGTTCTGTTTATGAACTTTGATGATGAAATCAAGAAAATTGAAAAGGAAAATCCTTACGTTAAAGTTCACGATGTTATAACATCATTTCCAAATAATATTAGGGTTATAATTTCTGAAAGAGTTCCAAGGTTTAGAATTCAGGATAAAGAAAATTCAAGCAAGTGGTACATTTTGGACTCTGAGTTCAAAATTCTAGATGTTGTGTTTGATGACTTGAAAGATACGGTTTGTGGAACATCTAACTTCTACGATCGAACAATCGAGATTTCGCCAGATAGTTTAACACTCACATCTTATATTGGTGAGTTTGTTAATGATGAAAACGAACGCAAAAAATTAGTGGATATCTGTTCAGGTGTTTACGCTTTTGCAACTGATTATTTTATCGTAAAATCAATAAAAATTGAAAAAGCTGATGATTTTATTTTCACACTCACAATGAAAAATACCGCCACCGAAAACGATAATGGTTGTAAAATTAAAATATACGGAACTGATGATTTGGTTGAAAAAACAAGGCGTGGTGTTGCAACCTATCACGGAAAACTTGAAAGTTCATCTTATGAGGATATTTCACTTTGCGAAATATACGTAAAGAAGGTGAATGGCGAATATCAAGTAACATCATACGGTTTTAAAGATGAGGAAAACGAGACATAAAGCCTCGTTTTTCTTATGAGTAAAATGTGTGTTTTTAGCACATAATTTAATAATTAACATTCTTTTTGTTTGACATAGTTTTGCTAGTAGAATATACTTTAATTATCATAGAAGTATTGTCCCAAAAAAGGATTTTTTATGAAAGAAAGTACTGCAATTATAGATATTGGCTCTTCAACAATTGTTGCTCTTGTTGGTGAGCACGGAGTTAATAACACCTTTAGGATTTTAGGCAAGGGTGATGTTTCTTATGCAGGATTTCAGAATTCAGAGTTTTTAGAACCTGAAAATTTAAAGTATGTTATTGCTGCTGCTATTTCTAATGCTGAGATAACGTCTGACACAAAGATTACCAGTGTTTATGTTGGGGTTCCAGGTGAGTTTTGTGCCAATGTCACAAAGTCAGTAAATTTATCTTTTCCAAGACCAAAAAAGATTTCAAGTTTTGATATCGATAATATTTTCAAAACAGGTAACACCTTTGCAAACGAACCAAATTATTCTGTGATTAACAAGTCAGTTATTTACTATGAAATTGATGGTGTTAAAAGAGTAACCGATGCTGAAGGGTTAAAAGCAAAATCGTTAGTAGGCAACATTTCTTATATTTTAGCAAACAGGCAGTTTTTAAATATAATGAAATCAATATTTAAAGACCTAAAGATTAATGTTGATGGTTTTATTTCATCTAACTTTGCCGAGTGCTTATACTTGTTTGAGCCAAATGTTAGAGATAGGTATGCATTGTTAGTCGATGTTGGATACATTACCACAAACGTTGCACTAGTTAGAGGCGATGGGCTTTTGTTTTTAAACAGCTTTTCAATGGGTGGTGGATACATAACATCAGACCTTTCGGAGTGTTTAAAAATTAGTTTCAGTGAAGCTGAAAGGCTTAAGCATAAAGTTATTTTGGGGTGGAACCCATCTCCAATTGACACTTACGAAATTGAGGGAGATGAAATATTCCAAACCTATTCGGCAAAAGCAACAAACGATATTGTTTCAGACAGGGTTGAAATGATTTGTGAATATATTGTTAAATGTCTAGATAATTGTGCTTATGATTTGCCAGACTTTTTGCCAGTGCACATCACCGGTGGTGGATTTAACTTTATAAAAGGCATTAAAAATGTTATTGTTAAAGCATTAAAAAGACAGGTTGTGTTGATTTCACCAAAACTTCCAAATGTTAATAGACCTGATTATTCATCAGAGGTTGGACTGCTTAATATGGTGCTAAACTATGCAGAATCACTTGGTAGCATCATTCAAAAATAAATAAATGAGGTATAAAATATGGATATAAATAATATTACACCTATTTGTAAAATACTTGTTGTCGGCGTTGGCGGTGGCGGTTGTAATGCTGTTAACCGAATGATTGCTTCTGGGCTTAAAAGTGCTTCATTTATTGCTGCAAACACAGATAAGCAGGCGTTAATGATGAGCAAGGCTTCTGTTCAAATTCAACTTGGCGAAAAACTTACAAAGGGTCTTGGTGCAGGTGCTGACCCAGAAATTGGCAGAAAGGCAGCAGAAGAAAGCCGTGCACAAATTTGTGAAAAACTTAGGGGTATTGACCTTGTGTTTATCACTGCAGGTATGGGTGGCGGAACAGGTACAGGAGCTGCTCCAGTTATTGCAAGCATTGCAAGAGAAATGGGAATTCTTACTATAGCTGTTGTAACAAAACCTTTTGAGTTTGAAGGCAGAACAAGGTCTGCAAATGCGGAAATCGGTATAAAAAATTTAAGTAAATGTGTTGATACATTGGTTGTTATTCCTAACGACAGATTATTACAAATTGCTCCAAAAGGGACAAGTATTGTCGATGCATTCAAATATGCTGATGAGGTTTTAAGACAGGGTATTCAAGGTATTTCTGACCTTATTGCAACACCATCTTTAATAAACCTTGACTTTGCCGATGTTAGAACAGTAATGAAAAACAGAGGTCTTGCACATATGGGTATTGGCGAGGGGAAAGGTGAAAAGCGTAACGACATCGCTGTTCGTCAAGCAATTGCAAGTCCACTTCTTGAAACATCAATCAATGGTGCAAAGGCTGTTATTATAAATGTTAAAGGTGGTTTGGATTTAACCCTTGAGGAAGTTAATGACGCAGTTAATATGGTAAAAGAAGTTGTTTCACCAGAAGCTAACACTATTTTTGGTGCGACAATTGACGAAAATTACAATGAAAGAATGATTGTAACGATTGTTGCAACAGGTTTTGAAGGAAGCAGGTTTGAAAATGCCACAATGTCAGCACAAAGACCTACCATACTTGGTGACAGACAACAACAATCACCAATTCAAAAACCTCAAGACACAGGCAATTTTGACAGGTCTAGGTTTAACGACTTTGTTGCTGGCAAACCAACAGTATCTTCTTTGTTTGAAAGAAACAATGCTGATATGTCTAGCGTTAAAAGTTTAAATCAAAGCCTATCAAACGGAATGGGTGGTCAACAGCCAGTGCAACAACAACCACAACAAAAGCCATATACAAATATGGATTTGTGGAACAAACTTAATAGCGGTGCAAGTTCTGAAAATAGAACTAATCCTGGACCAATGACAGAAGCTGACTTAGACAGAAAGTATGGTTTGAATAACAATATGCAAAATATGTCACAAAATCAGCAGGTGCAACAGCAACCTGTTAGAAATTCTAACATTCAATCAAATGTTAGGGTTGATGATGCAGAAATCCCACCATTCTTAAGAAGAAAATTCAATAAATAGCATTAATAAAAGATGGGCGAAAGTTCATCTTTTTTTGTTGCAAAAAATTAATGTTTTTAAATTTTAATATTTGTCATAAAAAATTGTAATATAAAAAATTTTGTCAGAGGACGATTTTATTGACTTTTATTTTTTGAAAACATATACTTTTTATTAGAAAATAATCAAATTATAATGCCGGAGTTTATGGTGATTGTTTTTGA
The DNA here is from genome assembly GCA_964520955.1 of uncultured Lachnospiraceae bacterium. GTDB lineage: Bacteria > Bacillota > Clostridia > Christensenellales > UBA1242 > RGIG1681. The sequence goes on along the minus strand of CAZFPH010000006.1, from coordinate 3,660 downwards.
GTATAAATAAAGAGGTTAAGATGGGTTACTTAGAAAACTACAGATACTGGAAAACGGATTTGTTTTTTGATGAAGATACAAGGTCGGAGCTTTCTGCACTTGATGAAAAAAAAGATAAAAAGGTTATTATTGATAGGTTCTATAAAGACCTTGAATTTGGAACAGCAGGGCTTCGTGGCATTATGGCGTCTGGAACAAACTGCTTAAATAAATATACTGTTGGCAGAGCAACAACTGGACTTGCGAATTATTTGCTTGAGGCATATGGAGTTGATATTTGTAAAAAAAGAGGTGTTGCAGTTGCTTACGACACAAGAAATAATAGTGAGTATTTTGCACGAATAGTTGCTGATGTTTTGAGCGGGAGAGGTATAAAGGTTTATTTATTCGAAAAACCAAGCCCAATTCCAATTCTTAGCTACGCAGTAAGAAAATTTAAAACACTCACTGGTATTGTTATCACAGCAAGCCACAATCCAAAGCAATATAATGGTTATAAGGTTTACGATAACACAGGCTGTCAAATAACATCAGAAATGGCAAGTGCTGTTGCAGAAAAAATAAATCAAATTACTGATTATTCAGTAATTGATTTTGAATGCAGGGAAGAGCTTGTTGAAATGGTAGATTTAACAGATGAATTCACAAATGTTATAGCATCGCTCAGCAGAATAAAAGATAAAAATGTGAAAGCTAACTTAAAAGTTGTGTACACACCAATTCATGGTAGCGGTTACATTCCAGTAAGTAAAGTTTTAACCGCTGATGGTTTTAGTGATTTGCATATTGTTAAAGAGCAGGCATTGCCAGATGGAGATTTTCCTACTGTTTCTGCACCAAATCCAGAAAGAAGAGATGCACTTGAACTGGGCATAAAACTTGCTAAAGAAATTGATGCAGATATTGTGCTTGGCACAGATCCAGACTCTGACAGAGTTGGCATTGCTGTCAAACTTGAGAATGATTATAAGCTTATAACAGGCAACCAAATCGGAGCATTATTAATTGATTATTTGGTTAGCAAATTAGACCGAAAAGTCACTCCAAAACCGATAATAATCAAAACGATTGTATCTTCTGAACTTGGAGAAATGATTGCTCAAAAACACGACGTTTCAATGATTTCTGTTCTCACAGGATTTAAGTATATTGGCGAAAAAATGAACGCATTTGAAAAGGCAAAAATTGAGGGTGATAAAAATAATAACTATGATTATTTGTTTGGATATGAGGAGTCTTATGGATACTTAATAGGTGAACACGCCAGAGATAAGGACGCAGTTGTTGCGAGTATGTTGCTTTGTGAAATTGCTGCAGATATGAAGTCAAAGGGCAGAACGCTAATTGATAGACTTAACGAACTTTACGACGAGTATGGTTACATATTAGATTTTCAAGATAATTTGTGGCTAGAGGGTAAAGATGGTGCTGACAGAATTTCGTCTATGATGGAAATTTTAAGGAATTCTGAATCTCCATTTGAAGGAACTGAAAAAATTATTGATTACAACAAAGGTGTTATTGAAAATGAAGGTTTTGAGGCGTTACCAAAAGCAGATGTTTTGAAATTTATATTATCTGATAAATCTTGGGTTGCTGTTAGGCCATCTGGAACTGAGCCAAAAATAAAAATATATTATAGTGCAAGAGGCAAGTCTGAAGATGATGCAAAGGAAAGACTTGAAAAATTAAGAGTTTCAATAAAGACAAAACTTGGAATTTAAAACAGGGCGAAAGCCTTGTTTTTTCTTTTTTAATTATTGATTGTAACGCCGAAAATTTATTAAGACAAAAAAATTAACAAAAACAAAAAAGTAGACTTTTTGTTAAAAAAACAGCTAAGGCAAAGTGTTACCAGAATCATCGCTAAAGTTATAATAAAGGTATGATTTATTATGTTGAATTTGTTGTATGTAATTTGATTTTTGATTTTTCAGCAACACTTGTATACAAAAAAATATTTGATCTGAAATCGAATAATTTGTATTTATTATCGCTTCAAATTTTGAGTATTATTATAAGTGCAATATACTTATTTTGTTTGCAGAGTATAGTTATTTTTATATTACTGAAATTAATAATGGTAATATTAATTGTATTGCTCACAACAGAAAGTTTTTCGGTGAAAAACATCCTTGCAAAAACCATAGTTTTAGAAAGTTTAATTTTTTTGATGGTGGGTGTTTATTTCTTTTTGTTAAGTTTTTACACTGAGGTTATCAGAATTGTTTTTAAAGAAAAAATCGCAAAAATCTTCAAATATATTGGTATTTCTTTAATTTTTCTGCAATATGTGGCAATTTATTGTACAATTTGTCATATGAAGAAGAAAAAAGATTTAAAAAAATTATTAGCCAAAATCGAATTTTCTCTTCTTGATGATCATATAAAAGTTACAGGACTGATAGACAGTGGAAATAGTCTTTATGACTCAAAAACAAAATTGCCGGTTATTGTTATAAGCAAAGCAGTTCTTAGAAAATATATTGCGGATATAAATTATGAAATAATAACTCTATTATTGGCAGAAGCTAGGCGAGAAGAGTGCTTGGTTGTAGACGGTCATAGGTTTGAAATACCAATACTTGAAGTTAAAAGAATTTGCATAGATCGTGATGGTGAAAAAAAAGAAATTAAGTGTGTTTTGGGAGTAGTTGAACATAAAATTTATGATACTTCTAACTTTGAATGTTTGATTCATAAAGATTTTATTTAAGGAGGGGTTATGTTTAATTTTTTTAAAAAACTTTTTAGCAAAAGAAACTATATTTTTTATATAGCAAACGGAACGGAGGTTTTACCAGAAAAATTAAATAGCGAGGAAGAATATAATCTTGTTGAAGAAATGAAGGCTGGCTCAGAAGAAGCAAAAAATCAATTAATTGAAAGAAATTTGAGATTGGTTGTTTATACTGCTCAAAAGTTTGATAACACAAATGCTAATATTGAAGATTTAATCAGCATTGGAACAATTGGTTTGATTAAAGCAGTTTCATCTTTTGATAACGAAAAGAATATAAAAATGGCCACTTACGCTTCAAGGTGTATTGAAAATGAAATCTTAATGCATTTGAGAAAAATTTCAAAAACAAAAAGAGAAGTTTCGTTAGATGAGCCTTTGAATACTGATGCTGAAGGAAATGAACTTTGCATTTCAGATATACTCAGTTCTGAAAATGATGAAGTTACAAAAAATTTGGATAAGCAAGACGAAAATGATGATTTAAAAACCGTGCTTAACGAACTTAGTCAGAAAGAAAAAGATATTATGTGCATGCGTTATGGCTTGTCGGGAAAGACTGAAATGACTCAAAAGGAAGTTGCTGATTATTTTGAGATTTCGCAATCATATATTTCAAGAATTGAAAAAAAGATTCTTGACAAAATGAAAGTTAAAATTTTGAATTTGGCGTAAATAAAAAAGCAAGTGCAATTATGTTACACTTGCTTTTATTTCTTTTAATGCGTCTTTTTCGAGTCTTGAAACTTGTGCTTGACTGATTCCTATTGTGTCTGAAATTTCCATTTGTGTTTTTCCAACATAATATCTCAAAAACAAAATTTGTTGTTCTCGTTTGCCAAGTGTTGATAGTGCTTGTTTGAGTGCTGTTTTTTCGAGAATTTTATCATCTGATGAATTGTCTTTAATTTGGTCCATAA